>NZ_JABWPQ010000004.1:0-253667 GCF_013366255.1 Pseudoalteromonas sp. McH1-7
AAGATTATAAATTGTCGTTTGATTTTCATGTTTGAATACTAACTCTTTAACACCATCACCATCAAAGTCTATTGATGTTGTTAATCCTGTTTTGTAGTTGGGCTCAGCAACCAGTGAAATGCTATATTTAGCCACGTCACTATTAAAGTCTTTGATTTCGAATGGCCTTGTAATGTCAAGTATTAAGTGATTATTTTGGCGAAGATACTCAGGATTATTATCACCATCAATATCACCCAAGAACTGAAAATATCCAAGAATAGGTTTTGTTGTGTATGACGAGCCATCCATATTCATTATTTTAGTTTTATAAATATATTCGTCATATGGTTCACCTCTGGTCTGATATACAATTTTATCAACAAGGTTGCTTCCAAAAGAATCAACAGAAATTTTTCTCAACACTGACCGTTGCGTAGTGTCTTTACCAGCAATTTCTTTTGCCCATAATTCACTTTGCGTGATAGGGGATATATTGCTGAATGTTACAATATCTTGGAATATAAACGGTGGGTACGGTGATTTCCAGGGGTAAGCGCCTGCTGAAATCTTTTTATTTACATCAATAATCCTTAATTCACCATCTTGGTTGGCTAAATACACATCACCATTGAATCCCAGTTCAGTTATTTCACCAAATAAAACTTCTTCGACGTGAAGTTTAGTATTTTGCTCAATCTTTTCTTTTTGCTCATCACCATACAAGTCTAAATAGCTATAGATATGGTGATAGATTTTAGGTTGATAATCTCCACCTCCTTCTGTGAAACTTTTACCGATAACCTCTTTTTCTCGAGTTAGGTAATCATAGTATTCAATATCTAAAAGGTAATGATTATAGGGAAAATCGTAACCGTTAATAATTTTCGTATTAAGTTGATATAAAGTGTTGTTGAACTTTGATGCTCGGCCATACTTTGAATAGCCAGGCTCCTGATTACAATTTTCTAGAGAATTCCCTACAGGCCAAATAACACTGCCATTTTTTACGTCGATCGTACAGTCCTCACTAACTACTTCATCTGTTCCATCATCGTTTATATCTTTAGTAAATAAATAAGTGCCTGTTACCGCAAGCGTGCCAACTTGATTCATTTCACTATCTTGAATTCGGTAGATTTTACCGTCCCATGTCAGCATTTCATTAAACAGATGATTGGTAAACTTCCCAACAACAAAGTCAGAGTGTGGTAAGTTGTAGTGCGCTTTGGTTTCTAGTGTGTGCATGTCGAGCGTAGACATACTGCTTTCATTTATCAGCAGGATTTCGACGTCACCATCGTTATCTATGTCTTTAAATTTAACGATATCAGCGGTTACATTTGGGAGCGCTTTTACATATTTTCTAGCAGTTAAATTGAGAAGGTGTACGTTTTGTGCCTGGCTTATAACAACAGCAAAGTGATTATCAGATCGTCTATCATAATAAATTTCAAAAGAATCTATTGATTCATTGTCGCTCTCGAGTTTTATTGAATCAGTCAGTGTTGTTTTTATACTTTCATTTTCAGAAGGTGTATTTACAATATACAATCGTTGCTTGTCGTTATTAATCATTGTAACGATGTCTTTTTTATTATCATTATCAACATCGATGATTCTGATATTACTCAAGTCTCTAAAGCTTGAGAAATGCTTTATCTTCTCGACGTGAGCCTGTGATTGTTGGGTTGCTAATAGCAAGGTGAGAAGTGTAGACGTGATGATAAATTTCATGCTATTCCTTTAAACTATTATACTATCAATGTACTTTGATACTGGCGATAGGTGACATAAACAAGGTTAGCATAATTTGCTTTATTCTGTAACTGAATTAGGGAAGGGTATGGAGAAAGCGAATGTTAACTTTTTAGCAGCTCTTAAAAAATAAGTATGTCACGACACTATGTTTGCTTGTTTTAAGGCTGTTTTGAACTGCTTACTTTAGTTATTTGCAAACAAAAAGTCGCCCGAGGGCGACTTGGAAACGTGACATCATGTAAAAACAGGGGGGAGCTCAATCGATTATTTATTTTCGATGAGTGTGCCTTTGCCAATTTCAATCTTTCTTGGCTTGAGTGCTTCAGGAATTTCGCGCTCAAGGTCAATAAATAGTAGGCCGTTTTCAAGGCCTGCACCAATCACCTTTACGTGGTCACCAAGTTGGAATTTACGTTCAAAGTTACGCTCTGCGATACCTTGGTGAATAAACTTACGATCGGCTTTGTCTTGTTTGTTTTGCTTTTCACCCTTGACTGTCAGGGTGTTGTTTTCTGACTCAAGGCTCAGCTCTTGCTCAGTAAATCCAGCAACAGCCATGGTAATTTGGTATTTGTCTTCACCGGTAGCTTCGATATTATATGGCGGAAAGCTTGGCTGCTTTTCGTTGCGTGATGCCGCATCCATTAATTGTGCTAAATGGTCAAAACCGATGAATGAACGATAAAGTGGAGATAGGTCTACTGTACGCATAATTTGTATCCTCATAAAGCGATAATTAAGCTATTTATTGCTTCAATTAAAGCCAATAAATAGTATATAAAACATTTACTTAGTTTGGGTTGGGACCCTGTCGGCGTCCTCACAATACTATTTATGGACGAAGCAAATACTTTTCAAGAAACTTTTTTAAAAAAATTTTTATTTACCTGAATTTTATAAGGTTCTTTAAAAAAAAAATGTCTTTGCAGGTTAAAGAAGCATCATTTGATGCCTCCTTCTTAGTGCATTATTTCGGGCTTAAGGTTTGCTGTCGCAACATAGAGACTTGATCAAACCCTATCCCCCAGTCGTCAGTTTCAATTTCCTCAATGACGACAAAAGTAACTTGCGGCGCTTTATCAAGGACATCCACCATAAGCTGAGTTGCCCCCTTTATTAAGGCTTGTTTCTGAGTAGGTGTAACGCCTTCCTTGGTGATTTTAATATTGATGATTGGCACAGGTTACCTCCTACAGGTCATCGTACATCTTATTGACGATACACCATTGTCCATCTTCTTTAAGTAAACCAATAAAGTCGATGTAGTGATGTTCAAACAGAGGGCAATACAGCTTGACCATTGCTTGATGGTTTACAACATCCACGGACAAAATACGGTAATTAAAAGCTGCATTTTGGCTTTTGGGCGTTTGTCGAGATGAAACCAAATCTAGCCACTGTGATTTAGTGCGCCTCACCCCAGGACTTTTGAGCACCGCGTCTGCGTGAAAAATTACATCCAGCTTTTTAATATCTCCTTGGTGTAGCCCTTCAAAATATTGCTGGATAACCTCGGTTACTTTGTCTAAATCTTGTTGTTTAGAAATAGCCTTAGTCATATTAAGCTCATGCGCATTTGCTGTGTGCTTGCTCTGCCGCTATCGAGGCGGTAAAACTAGGCCTTGCTTCAACCGCCGCTAACATCTTTCGTACTTTTTCGGGAATGATAATATCGACTGGAAAATAGGCTCCCCAACGTGCATATACAGCCAGCATGATATCCGCAGCGGAAATTTGATCGCCCCCTAAAAATGTTTGCTGTTCGAGCTTTTTCTCGACCAACATCCATAATTCGTTGATGGCAATCGCTGCCGCTTCTAAAAATGGCTGACGTGCACGCTCATCTGCAATTGCACCTGTAGCAAAAAATAGGCGGTTGTAAGCTGGGTGCATCGTGGCATTGGCAAAAAGAAGGTTTTCTATTGCTTGTTGCTTATGAAAAACATCCGCTTTAGGAAGAAGGTTATTTTCGTGTTTATTGAGTAGATAAAGTAGGATTGCTGCTCCTTCTACTAACGTGTTTTCGCCATCGTTAAGAACTGGGACTTTACCTGTTGGGTTAATGGCTAAAAAGTTATCTACACCGCGTTTGTCAACAAGTTCAAGGGGTTGCTTTAATTCTCTTAGTATGACCTGTGTTGCTAGCGCACAAGCACCCGGTAGGTAATATAACGTATACATAGTTGCTTTCCTTATTTGCTTCTTGGCTAAAAGATATGCTCAGTGTATAAACTTGATGATGTTTGATATATAGCTACAATGAGAACCAAGAGTTCACATAGTGGAAACAATTATCAAGGAAAGTATGAACAAGCTACGAGCGATAGAAATGTTTGTAAAACTGACTGAGGTACGCAGTTTTACTCGTGTTGCAGAGCAGTACAATACGTCTAAATCCATGGTCAGTAAGGAGATCAGCCGACTAGAAGCTGAGCTTGGCGCTAGGCTTATACACCGCACCACACGTAATTTGCAGCTTACGCACGTGGGAGAAGGCTATTTGCAACGGGCAAAAGATATTCTCAATAAGTTAGAAGACGCAGATACCTTTGTTCAAGAGTCACAGCAAGCACCCAAAGGCAAGTTAAAGGTAAATGTGCCAATGGTGCTTGGGATCACTGACTTGGCTGCAATGTTTGCTGATTTCATGCAAGCGCATCCAGATGTCGACCTCGAAATACATTTAGGAGATGAGGATGTCGACTTAGTAGAGCAAGGGTTCGATTTAGGCTTTCGGGCTTCTAGTCGCCCGTTTGACTCAAGCTATATAGGTAAGGAAATTACTCGATTTACTTATCATGTATGTGCATCAAAACAGTATTTAGAGTGTCATTCCGCTATCCATTCAGCACAGGATTTAGTGCATCATAATTGTTTTGAATACAGTTATTCAAAACGTAAAAATTTATGGCCACTAGACGACGGTGTGCGAGTAAAAGGCCCTCTTAAAGTGAATAATGTTCTTTTTATGCTGCAAGCAATTAAAAGCCACTTGGGCGTCGGTTTTTTACCTGAATTTGCTTGCAGGGAAGCGCTTGATAAGGGCGAAGTTGTGAGTATTTTACAGGATGCAAAAAAGCCTAAGTTAACTTTATATGCGCTATATCCAGCACGCCAATTTGTGCCAGCTGCGGTACTTCAGTGTATCGAGTTTTTACAGGCTTGGTTTAAACGAGAAGGGCACTGACTATATAACCTAAGTTGCTGATAATTAATGCCTTTCTAGCAGTCAGTTTTACTCCTTCAAATTGAGCGAGTATTAAGTCAAATTGGTATAACTACGGGTTTGGATGATGGAACGGTCAATGAAATGTGATAAGCAAAATACCAATGGAAAAATAGGTTTGGGGCTGACTATCGGGGTGGGATTGGTGCAGCGGTGGGCGTTGCATCTGGGCAAATCATGTACACCTTACCTATCGGCATTGCGATGGCAATCTTGATTGGCCGTAAGTATTTTTAATCCTTTTTGACACTTGATGCGTATCTGTGGTTCCGATTAAAAGACAACAAGATTAAGTAAGTGCAATTTAGTGACTCAGAAATTTCCAGGATCATAGAAATGGCGTGGGAAGATAGAACGCCATTTGAAGCTATCGAACGACAGTTTGAACTGAGTGAGCCTGAAGTGATCAAGCTAATGCGTAGCAGCCTAAAACCCAGTAGTTTTAAGCTCTGGCGGCAACGAGTAAGTGGGCGCAACACCAAGCATGTTAAACTTAGAAGCAAAGCGGTCAATCGCGGGTATTGCAAAACCCAATACAAACAAAGGTAACTCTGTATCCATACCTTTGATCTCTACTCTTTTCTTTACCGAGGGTCGCTTGCAAGTAAGCCGTAAAGCGCAGAGTCTGATACGTCGCCAGCGATTTCCCAGCGAGCGCGCAAATGTCCCTCTTTAGTAAACCCAAGTTTTGCGAGTACTTTGGCTGAGCCAATATTAGCGGGATCAATTTCCGCCTCAATGCGTCTTAACTTTAGTGTTGAAAAGGCATAGTCAATGAGCGCAGTGCCAATTTCTGGAATAACACCTTGCCCCCATTGAGATTTGGCAATACCAAAGCCAATCTCGGCTCGGCGTGACTCTTTATCCCAGCTAAACAGTAAACATTTACCAATTAATGCTTTATCACCTTTTGAAACGATGGCCAATGTGAGCGCTTTTTGAGTGGTCAAATCTTCATGTGATTGCTTAATAAATTGCGTTGCATCATGGAGGCTATCCCAAGGTGGCGTGTTCCAATATCGCATGACGTCTGTGTCTGAGAATATGGCAAATAGCGCTTCGGCGTCTTGTGAGGTTAAGGGTCTAAGGGTGAATCGCTCGGTGTCGAGTTTGATTGTAGTTAATTGCAATATCTTTTTCCTTGATAAAAAAGGGCGCAAATTAGCGCCCTTCACAACAAACTGAGTTGCTTATTTATTCGCGTCTTTAACTGCTTTTAGCTTTGCTGCATGGTCAATTTCGTAATCTGGCATGTCTTTTTTGCCTTCGATTAGGTAGTTGTCCATCCACCGCATCAAGCGTAAGCTATAGTCGTACTGTGCAGCTACTTTGCGGTTACCGTGACCTTCACCTGGGTAGTAAACTAGGCGTACGTCTTTACCTTGTACTTTCATGTAGCGATAAAGCTCCATAGATTGTGCAGGGTGTACACGTGGGTCATCTTTACCGTGCATGATGAGTAATGGCGTTTTAGACTGGCCAGCCCAGTAGATTGGGCTGCGCTCTAAGTACCACTGCCACTTATCCCAAGGGTAAGAACGAGCGTGTACTAAGTACATTTCGTTTGAGATGTCGGTAGTACCAAACTTAGACAGCTGGTTGGTTACGCCAACAAACATCACGCTTGCTGCAAAGTGTTCGGTTAATTTTGTCGCACCCCAAGCTGACGCATAACCACCGTAAGAGCCGCCAGTAATACCAACGCGCTTAGTGTCTACTAAACCGGTATTGACTAGGTATTCTTTCATGTCTACCAAGTCGTCAAACTCTTTACCTGCGTAGTCACCTTGGCCAAGTTTTGAGTAATCAACGCCTTTACCTGTCGAACCACGGTAGTTTGGATAGAATACCGCATAGCCGCGTGCCGCACCCATTTGACCTGGATCTGAATAACTTGTTAGCCAACCATTTTTATCATGGCTTTCTGGACCGCCGTGCACTGACATGATCAATGGGTAACGGGTGCCTTCTTGATAATCCAGTGGGTAAATTAATACACCACCAATTTCAACGCCATCGCGAGCTTTAAAGTTAATAGCCTCTTGCTTTGCAAAGCGCTTGTTATCTAACCATGGATTAGAGTTTGATAGGCGAGTTGCTTTACTTGAGCGGATCATAAACACTTCATTTGGGTGCTTAGCGGTGTTTGCACGTAGAGCAATGGTTTTGTCTGAATCAGAGATAGATAGATTCGATGCGATGAACTTACCTTCTTTGATAAGCTTCTTGTATTTTTTAGAGCCGACTTTAATTTGGCCTACAAAGCTTTCAGCACCTACGTTTGCAATAAAAGTTAGCTGGTTCTTACGGTTTGACCATTCAAAATCACCAATGTGACCCATAAAGTTCGGGATCCACTCTTCTACTTTACCGCTTTGTGCATCGGCAAGGTATAAGCGACCAGTTGCAGGGTCGTGCTTATCTTCAGCACCTAAAATCGCGATGTATTTACCATCATGAGAAAACTCAGCGGTGCCAAGCTTACCTTCTGTTTTGAACGAAGTGGTGATTTTTTGTGTTTTCGCATCAAGTACATGCCATTGTGACTTCATGTACTTATCATCGATAAGTGCGGTTGGCTGAGTTTTAACGAGCAACTTTGAGGCATCGTCAGCCCAGTTGATTTCACTCACATACCCTTCGATATTAAGAGCCGCTGGGGTCAGCGGTTTTTCAGAAGCCGTAAGGTCAATAATATGAAGCTGTTTGTTTTTTAAACCCAGTTCATATACTTCAGCCATAAAACCAAGTTTTTTCAGCTCTTTTTCTGATTTCTCAGCGGCTGGCATTGCCAAAACAGCTACTTTTTTGCCATCAGGACTTAGGTTATATGAAGAGATCCCTCTGCCTTTTAGCGCAAGTACTTTTTGTGCTTCACCACCGTTCACGGCGATGCGATAAAGCGCACGTTGCTTATCTTCTTTCTTCTTAGTAAGGAAATAAATAAATTGACCATCGGCCGACCAAGAAATGCTTGAAATACTGACTTTTCCGGTGATAAATGGGCGCTCAACACCTTCGTCATCAACTACGTAAAGTTCGTTGTAGTTTGTACCATTTTTGTCAACGTAAAGCTCACGTGGTACTGAGCGTGTAAAAGCAACAAGCTCTCCATCAGGGCTGACAGACGTTGAACTTACCGACTGGATCTTAGGTATATCTTCAATGGTGATAGTATCACTAGCTAGGCTAGCAGCGCTGGTAAAGCCCATCGCTAAAGCCAAAGCAGACTTAAGTAGTTTCATTATTTATCCTGAATTTTTACTCACTTGTTGTAGCTTCGATATTCTACTTGTCACGAAAATAAAAACCAATGTTTGCGATTAGTTGCCGGTTAAGGCTGATAAAATGAAGCGGTGGCACTTATAATCCAAAGTTCAACGCACCTGAGTGCTCGACTTGATATGCACTAAGGTGATTAATCGCATAGGAAACATAACCTTGGTTATCCAAAATATAGATAGATGCACCACAGTGCCCACAAAAACCATGCTCTCGGATTGACTGTGTTTCTGAGCGTGTAGTTACAAACCTTTCCAAAGATTGACTTGAGTTTTCGATAAGGCCATTTGCTTTAATGAACTGTACACCCGTAGAAGCTTGTGTGATGGTGACAGTGGTAAAAATTCGATAGTGGATCTGTCCACAGTGACAAGATGTGCTGATCATGTTGATGTCCTTTTTGTTTGATGTGTTAAGTTTACTTTTTATTTTTAGTTGATATATATTGATTTAATACAAAGACTTTTTCCTAATGAGAAACAATGAGGAAGGAATACGACAAACTTCACTTACTCAAGATATTTTGCTGCGTTGCTGAACAGCACTCCTTTAGTCGTGCAGCTGAGCAGCTTGGCACCACAACATCAGCGGTGAGTAAATCGATTGCACAGTTAGAATCTGTGTATGACCAAGTATTGTTAAATCGCACAACACGCAAACTTGCATTATCGGATGCGGGTAAATTGGTTTACGAGAAAGGAAAAAAGATCCTCCGCGCATTACGCGATTTAGAAGAGGAGGTCGAGCAAGTTGGCGTGCATCATTCAGGGCATCTAAAAATTACCTTCCCAAATACGATTGGTCGTATGCTTCTGAGCCAAATCTGTATCGATTTTCAAAAGTGCTATCCACAAATAAAACTTGAATTAATGTTTACCGCGGCAAATCAGGACTTAATCGAAGACGAGATAGATGTGGCTTTTAGGTTCTCAGCAGCATTGAAAAATAGTCAATTTTATGTGTTGAAATTGCTTAGCGTAAACGCGACGTTTGTTGCTGCTCCTAGTTATCTTGCTGCGCGTGGTAAACCTGCACAGCTTGATGAGCTAAGTAGCCATAACATATTGTTATCTAAACTTAATCATGTCGAGGATAGCTGGCATGATGGAACTAAGAGTTATCCGCTTCAAGGTAACCTAATAGCAAACAGCCGTTTTCATATTAGAGAGGCAGTATTGGCTGGTTTAGGAATTGCCATACTGCCGTCTTATTTTTGTCAAAAAGATATAGACTCAGGAGCCTTGGTTGAACTATTTACTGAACTACATAGACCACAAGTTCCTTTGCATGCCATTTATAAAGTGAAGCGAGAGCATTCCGCTAAATTGGATTTATTTTTAGGGTTTGTGCAGGAACGATTATCATCGCGATCAGAACTGATATCTTAATCCCGCATAGTAACGTCGGCCGTTAACATATACTCCGGTTGGTGCGTACTCGTTGCGATCATAGGTATAGATCTGTTCGTCGGTTAAATTAATAAACTCAAATTGTGCATCGAGATTATCACTTAGTTTCACCGTGAGGCTGCCGTCCAATTGGCCGTAATTATCCATCATGGTCTCGCCTACACCGGTGGCAAACTGAGTTCGATAATTATAGCTAAGCCGTACGCTAAATTGGTGGTTTTCGTAGTAAGCAGTGAGGTTAGTGCTGTGTTTAGAGGTGCCAGGCACTTTGTCCCGTAAGCCAACTTCAGCGTTATCACGTTTTCCATCAACGTAGGTGTAATTGGCGATTAGCCCAAATCCGTACGCAAGTGTTTGCTGATAACTTAGTTCAACGCCACGGATACTGCCGCCAGCGCCATTATTGGGTCTATCGATAGACATTAAAATGCCTTCATGACGCTCAAGTTTTCGTTCAAACTCAATAAAGGATTCCACCTCTTTGTTAAATAGCGCGATTGAGGCGAGCCCAGCATCGTCAAAGTACCACTCAAGGCTGACATCAAATTGCGCTGCTCTATATGGATCTAGATTGGCGTTACCACCTTGTCCTTGAGCTTGCGTCACGTTGTAATTGGTGGAGGGCATAAGATGGTGAAATTGCGCTCGTGACATGACGCGTGCAATGGAAAAACGGCTAATTAGGCTCTCGCTTAAGTCAAACTTGATATTGGCACTGGGTAGAATATCGCTGTAATCCCGAGATTCTTCATGCCAAATATAGCTGTCTGGCGCATCGATGGGGGAGGCGACACGCTTAAATGCGCCAGAGTCTTGAAAGGTTTTGACCACTCGAACCCCAATGTTGGCAGCATAGGATTCACCAGCGAGTTGCATTTGACCGTAAGCAGCGGCGGTTTTTTCTGTAATATGAAAACGACTGGCTTTTTCTATTTCTTGTTCAAAATTGAGCGTATTAAAGTCTTTGGCAAGCAGTGCAATATCTGCAAAACTGTACTTTTTTAAAGTGTTGTCACTACCTACGCCGCGCAAATAATCATCCACAAAAGTGCCCGGATAGGCGGCCAGGGTAGTGCCAAGCTCACCGGCTAGACCATCAAGCCCTCCATCTTTGGAGCGATAGCGCAAAAAGTCTCGTTGATGGTCTTTGAATTTAACACCAAATTTAATCGCGTCGAGCTGTTTAAAGTCGATATCGTACGCAAAATCAGCTTGCGCGAAGTATGATTTATCTTTGCCATCTTGGCTGTCATTTCGAGCTTCGGTGATAAACCAGCTTGGTGCATCTAACGGTGAAATACCATAACTTGCAACGATGTTTTTTCGCATTGATGTATCAACATGAAACTGGGTGTTAGCAGAAAATTGTGAGGTGACGTCTTCTTTGGTACCGCCTGAACCTTGGCTTAGACCGACTTGAAACTGGCTTGACCAATAAATGCCATCATAGACCAAGTCTAGGTGGGCACTTTTTGTGCTGACCTGCGAGTCTCGCCAAATGGCTTCCATGCTGGTATTGAACAGTGCAGCTGTGGGTAAATAATGGCCGCTCACCAAAGTACCATCTTGTACGTGTAAATCGGTTACCCCGCCGCCTAGGTCAATAGACTTTGCACTTTGCCAGAGAAAGTTTTGATTGTTATTGTCTGCGTTTAGATGAGAATAAAGTAAGTGACTATTTAATCGAAGCCGCGGGGAAAGCTGGAACGCGGCATTGACTGTATAAGCGTGCAACTCTCTTTGCTGCTGAAAAATCGCAGATCCCCCACCCCCTGGAAACCATAACGTCTGGCTTTTATTTTGTGGGCTCTGCTGGGTGGCATACCAAGTATCATTATCACCTTGGTATAACGTCCTATCGTGCCATCCCCAAGATTCTAAGCCGTCGCGCCTGAGGCTGCGATCTCGTCGTGTCGCAGTAAAAAGCACTGCATAATCGCCACTTTTGCTATGGTAGTTGTAAATTGCAGATAGTTGTGGGTCGAGTTTATCGCTTAAGTCACTGTATTGGAATTGGGCTGTTGTAACGCCATAGCCTGAAGGTGTAAACAGAGGGTCTCGGGTTTTTATATTGATTGCGCCACCTAGTGAGCCTTCATCCTGCATAGCTTGTGGTGTCTTGAATACCTCTAGGCTGGAAACGATTTCACTGGGTAATAAGATAAAGTTAAAACCTCGGCTTGGCTGACTTGAGATCCACCAGTCAGCCGAGGCGAGATATTGGCCATTCAAATAGGTTCTATTTTGCTCAGGGGTTGTGCCGCGCACGCCGATCCGTTCACCTTCACCTTGTGCTCGAGAGAGTGAGATACCAGTGATCCGTTGCAGCGCCTCTGCGACGTTTTTATCCGGAAACTTCCCGATGTCTTCAGCACTGATCGTATCTGAAACTTGTTGATTGTGGCGTTTATTACTGAGAGACTTGACAACGCTGTCATGGAAGGCACGAATTTCGATGCGTTCTATGGAGTTTTCAGCAGCCTGATTTTGCTCAACGGCATCACTTGCAGTTGTAATAAATAATACACAACAAGAAACGGTTCGGATGAGAGATGCTGACATTGTGCTCAACTTATAATACGAGTAAGTTACCTTTAGTTAATGCTCATAATACGCTTTTATTACGAGCCTAACCATAGTTTCACAAATTTTTAGTGGTTGATGATTGAAAGCTTAGATAAACGTTTTTTAATCAATGAGATACTTGTTGACCTGAGTAATTTATCTGTATGTGTTGACGGGTCTTGGAGAAGCATCGAAGCGAAGCATGCTGAACTATTGCGTCTGTTGATTGCCAATAAGGGGCAGGCGGTCAGTCGGGAAGTCATTTTAGACACGGTGTGGCCGGGTACTATTGTCAGTGATAATTCTGTGAGCCAGCTGGTGGTACAGCTACGTAAGCTGCTTGGTGACAGCTCAAGCGAGTCAAAAATAATTAAAACAGTACCGCGCCTAGGTTATCAGTGTATTGCGCAAATTGAAAAAGCCCCGACGTTACTTGAGCAAATAGAGGAGCTGTCTCGTGGGCGCGGTGTACAGTTTGCTTTGTTCGGATTTTTTATTGGTTTATTGGTAACTGTACTTGCGTTATTCATCGCTGAGCAGTGGCAAAGTGACGTGCAACAAGATCCAGTCTCTGCTACTCGGATCACGTCCTCCCCGGGTGCTGAAGTGTTTGTTAGCTTTTCTCCAAATGGTAAATATTTGGCATACAGCTATTTAGCAGAGGGCGCTGATCAGTTTGATCTTGCAGTCTATGATCTTGAGACCAAAACAACCCATACCATTAAAAACAGTGGGTATAGTGAAGAGTCGGCAAGCTGGTCTTTAGATGGTAATTGGCTGATTTATTCGCGTTCGGATCCGGTTTCCTGCGAAGTACGGGCGTTACACGTCAAAGGCCCAATAGAAATGTGGCGACTCGCGCGCGATAGCGTGCTTGGCAATTGTAATAGTGCACAAGACTCAGCGCCTTGGTTTGAATATCGAGCAGGCCATTTTATCACTAAATCTTGGGACAAAGCCGGAACCTATCTGCAATCTGTAGAGGTTACTTTTGCAGACAATAACCCTATGGTGATCAACATCGTTGCGTTACCTATTCGCGACGTAACACATTACCAAGTGGATCAACAAACGCTGTTGTATCAGATAAAAGAGCAGGGGGTTTATCAGCTCAACCTAAATCAACTTACAGAGTCTGAAAACCAAAAAATCACGCTCTCTAAACAGTCTTTTTCCGCGCTGAGCCATGGGTATCAGGACGATACTATCATGCTTGCCAAACAAAACTTGAGTGTACTTAAAGGTCGCGTTCAACAAGTTTTATACTCTGGATTTGGCGTGATATCTGAAATTGATGTAAATGCGCAGTTACGTGTTTCGGCGCACACTGAGGGGGTAGCTGAGATAAACTATTATCAGCTTGACGTAGACTCACGAAACAAAGCGGCGCAAAAGCAGTTAACGTCACCCGCAAGGATGGATTTACTTGCTGCTTTATCTGGTGATGGTGCGCATTTTGTGTATGCTTCGGTGACAACCAAAAATAATGATGCGCCACAATTTGAGTTGTGGCATAAACATGCTTTTCGACCAACGTCTAGTTTGCTTGGAACCATGCCCCAGGGGGAAGTGCCTATTCTGTTATTACTTTCGCCTAATAACGAGTATCTCGCTGTATTATCAAAGTCGCATAAAGTGTATTTAATCAGCTCTTTTATTAAAGAAGTTAAAAAAGTAGTTGATAACTTTACCGAAATTGCTGATTTGCATTGGTCACAGGATGGTAGAAAGCTGTATTATCGAGCGAAGCCTGCTATGGAAGCAAAATGGCAGGCATGGCAATTTACCGTATCTCAAGGGCGCAGTGAGCAACAGCCCTTGGCGACTTATTTCCCTGATCTACCTCTTACTCATAAGAATTCTAGTTTTGTAGGGTATAAAGAACAAGTTAGGGAATACCTAATTACGGCACTCGCTGAGATATTTGATATTGAGCAGTTACGCGGATCTTTATCGCTCTACCAACCGGCGGTTTATAGAGATGGAATTTACTTTGTACTAAAAAGAGGTCATCAATTGGTGCTTTACCGCTATTTAAGTAGTGAAAATAAGGTTGAAGAAATTCAACCTATTGGATTACACCTTTATGCAGGGGTTAGCGAGCTACAGATACTAGCAAGCTTTGATGGCAGGCACGTAATATTCAATCGGATCAACAACTATGAAAGCGACATCGTGTTATTGGAGTACGGTAACAGGTGAAGACATTAATGTTGAGAAGCGCTAAATAGATGTTGTTAGTTAGCAAGCTTTTGCAGGAATAAGTGTATTGCATGACTACTCCAATTGCGCTGAGATGCTGACTTTAATGCTTGAGAAGCAAGCTTTTTGGCCTCTGCCTGATTCTCTGCAAGCCGTGCCAAAAGTAGCAGCAGCTCAGGGTGTTCGGGATCGATGATGAGACCATGGCGCAGCCAAGCCTTGGCCTGAGCTTTATCGCTGAGGCGAGTTAAATACGTATTTACTAATAACAGTGTGGCGCGTAAATGGCCGTTATTCGATGCCTCGATGAGTACCTGTAGTGCATGAGGAACATCTTGAGGTTCACCGGTGTTAAGCAGCACAGTTGCTAAACGATATTTTGCAATATCCATGGTCTGTGCTGCGTGTTCGAGCCAGAGTACACCAAGCTGATGTGCTCCTGCATTAATAAGCTGAGTAGCTAAGCGATATTGTGCCAAGTCCAAGCCATTTTTGGCGGCAGCGAGATAGAGCTCATTCATCGGTTCGTCAGAACGCCAATGGTAGCGCAGTAACTGATAGGCGTTGTACTCTTTCATACTCAACCAGTTAGCAATATAGTATTGTACTTGCGCCACACCACGCTCCGCAGCGTCGATATTCTGCCTTAGTTGTTTTTCGTAAGCCTTTTTTTGAATAGCCAAAGTTTCGCGATATTGCTCATCTTTATGCGTTGCAAAGTGGTAGATCAACGTGTGTGCTTGTTTTGAACCCGTATATCGCCACTTCTCCACAGCATTTAGCAGACTTGCAGTAAATACATGTCTTGGGTAGCTGTCAATAACCTCAATATTGGTTGCTTTACCGCTTTGGTCGATGTCAAATTCCAACCAAACCCAGCCTTCAATCCCTTGTCTTACCGCTTCATCTGGATATTCAGGTAAAACATCGTGGGTTTTACTCAGTGTTGGTGTAGTACTGTGTTGTTTAAGCTTAGTGAGCGTTGAATCAAGCAAGTAGGTGTTTGACAAGCGGCTTTTTTGAAGTTTTAAAAAGTCCTTTAGGCCACTTTGGTCGTTTGACTGTTGCAAAACAAGTTGTGCAGTTTGGAATGCTTCAGCGATACCAAACTCTTTAGCCAATGAAAACCAAGCAAAGGCATTTGCAGCACTTTGTTCGGTGCCTTGCCCATACAAGTACATCACCCCAAGATTATACATAGCGTCAGCATTTCCTAATTGCGCTAAGCGACTGAATTTTGAAAATGCGAGAGTAAATTCTTCGTTTTGATAGGCAAGAGTGGCGTCGTAAAGATCGGCTTTTGTTAGCCAGCTCATACCTAGAAAAAATGAAAAAATAAGCCCAGAAATGAGATTGTTGCGCATTTTATTGATTACTCATCCTTGGCCTGCTCTGTGGGGTTGCTATGGTCATTTTTAATACGCTATATAACCATAATATAAAGGAAATTTAAATAATAAAAGCTGATAGCAAATGCTATCAGCTTTTTGGAACTCCGGGCAGGGAGTTTACTAAGTCGAACCTGTGTTAGCTTGGAAGCGACTTAATTCGAGTCATGAAACTATTCCTATGCAACTAGTAAGACCAGATTTAGTGGTAAAAGTTTCATTCACTTTTCAGAGTTAGAAGTTAAATCTAACTCCTGCGCTAAAGCGCCTTCCATCGGCATAAACACCGGTCAGTGCTTGTTCAACTCCCTCTTCCTGATAGCTAAATGTATGTTCATCAGTCAAGTTGATGGCCTCAAGAATAAACGCCACATTCTCGTTGTAGTTATAGGTAAGGTTGGCATCTACTTGACCATAATCGTCAATGTATCCTGGCCAGTCTCGACCGGTATCATACCCTGTTCTGAAGTTGTATGAGATGCGGGCACTAATGAATTCGTTTTCATAATAAGAACTTAGGTTAACGGTATGCTCAGAGTTACCAGGGATAGTGATGTCGTTACCTTCATCATCTTTTGCTTCACCATCAACATAGGTATAGTTAGCGGCAACGCCAAAACCTTCGTATAGCTCTTGTTGATAACCGATTTCTAGGCCTTGAATGCGGCCTGCTTTCCCATTAACAGGGCGGCTGATCAGCACTTCTTTACCTTCGTGAGTTTCAAGTGCTGGTTGGCTCTCGATAAACGACTGAATATCTTTGTAGAAAAATACCGCAGAAAAAAGGCCTGCGTCGCTAAAGTACCACTCGATACCGGTATCAAACTGCGTCGCTCGATAGGGGTCGATGTCAGGGTTACCGCCAGTGCCGGTTTGTGTTTCTAGGTTGTATGAAGTTGATGCGGTCATATCGGCGTAATCTGGGCGAGACATAACTCGTGCCGCAGAAAAGCGCATTAATAAATCATCATCTAAGTCAATTGCCAAGTTAATGCTTGGAAGAATGTCGAAGTAGTCCTTTTCTTCCGTTGTCCAGACCTCAGCACCTGACTCACCTGCAAACGCGGATGAGGTTTGTTTGGTATTTACAAGTCTTACACCTAAATTACCGCGTAGACCATCTGCATCCAGGTTCGCTTTAATGTAGCCTGCGGTAATTTTTTCATTGATATCGAAAGTACTGGCCTTCAATACTCGGTAATTCCAACCTAGTGCATCACCTTCTTGGCGTATTTTGTCCGGATCAGTAATCGCATAGCTGCGTGTTGTGCCTGAAGAGCCTATGCCTGATAGATAATCAGATGGCATGGCTTTGGAGTAGTCAGCCAGACTCCAGTTTAAGTCGGTACGATTGTCTGTGGTGTGTTTGGTATTAAAGCGGCTGTGGTCACGGTATTTAAAGCCGACTTTGATCTGGCTGAAGATGGCAACATCAATTGGACGCTTAAAATCGGCTTGAAAGTAAGTTTCATCATCTTTGGCATCATTACTGTCATAGCGTAAAAAACCTAAATTCCACTTCTCTCCGTCGTTTGGATCGGCGGCATAACTGGTTTTTACATCTTCTACTTGTGACGTATCAAAGCTGTGAACATAATTACCTTCCCAGCCAACGGAGCGATCAGCTTGCGACCCCCCCGAACCTTCTGTGTAACCTAAGTGATATGACGATTCCCAAAGTTGTCCTTGATGTTCAACTTTTAAGTCGTACGACTTGGTTTTGAGCTCAGAGTTACGTACTTTGGTCTCATCCAGAATATTATTGGCATTTGGAGATAAGCCAAGCGTACCACCAACGGCCATCTTGCCAACTACGGGGTGGTCGATAATGGTAATGTCAGTGTATTGTGAGCCGCCGTAACCGGGTAACCAAAGGAAGTTTTGGTTTTCATTATCGGCTTCTAGTGTAGAGTCTAAGGCATTGAATACAATGTCCATATTTTCACTTGGACGATATTGCAGGGCGAGGTTTATGCCCGTGCGCACACGTTGCTGTGAGAACATAGCTGAGCCGCCACCGCCAGGGCTGTATACATTGTCGACGACGGTACCATCTTCAAGTGTGATATCACGATATGTCCAAGACCATGCTTCAATACCATCGCGGCGCAAGTTACGTTCTTGGCGAACAACAGAAATTAATGCACCAAAAGATTCATCATCGGTTTTAAAGTTGTACATAGCGGATAGTTGCGGATCGGTTTCACCTGATACTTCGCTGTGCTGTGCGATAATTGAACCTGCAATTTTATTTGCCTCTAACTCAAGTGGCTTACGTGTTCTCACAATCACGGTGCCGCCAATAGAACCTTCATCAATATCGGCTTCGGGTGATTTGTAAACTTCAAGCCCAGAAATAATTTCTGAGGGTAACATTGTATAGTTAAAACCACGACTCGCCGCTGAGTTGGTCCACCAATCTGCTGAACCAACGGCTTGACCATTTAATAAGGTTCGGTTTTGGCTTTCACCTGTGCCTCGAATGCTAACGCGCTCACCTTCACCAAAACTGCGGGTGATTGAAACACCGGTAATGCGTTGTAGCGATTCGGCAACGTTTTGATCTGGAAATTTACCAATATCCTCGGCAGTTACTGCATCGACAATGGCGTCAGAGTATCTTTTAGTATTGAGTGATTGAACAACGCTGCCACGGATCCCTCTGACTTGAATAACTTCAACTTCACCATTTTTAGCTGCTTCTTGATTATTGCTCTCTTCAGCGAGCGCTATACCTGGTGTAAAAAGTACCGAGCCGAGCAAAGATTGGCTGATTAAGACTACTAGTTTTTTCTTATTATTGCGAAACATACATTCCCCTTGAGTGCCTATACCAATTAGCCTTAATACTTGCTCAGTCTGAAGGAGTAAATCTAACGCTAACTGCGTTAAAAATTTCTTATTTAGAGCAACTAAATAGCAAAATTCTTGCCTTGTTATCGACAAAGTTTTCTCGCCTCAAAATAGACCACTTAGTTAAGATAATTGGTATTACTTGTGATTGAGAGGTTGACCTCGAGAAAGATTAAACACCAGCGGGGTTTGTTAAATCTTGAATTGAAATGAATAGTTGTGAATTCAATGGATTTCTACTTCAATAATTACCATTGTACTGAAATATATAGATATAAAATAAGTTAAGTTGGAGGTTTTGTAGTTTAAGTTAAGTTTACTTGAATGATTTTGCTTAGTCTTTTGTTAACATTCACAACTACAAAGAACTGGAAAGTCACCTTTCCAGTTCTTTTTACACGTTATAAGCTCTTTTTAGGTGGCAGCACAACGTTTGAGAAGATAAGGCCAGCAATAAGAGACATAAATATTAAGAAGGTTTGTTGGCCAATATGATCCGCATGGACAAAGCTTTGGCCTTCGATCAGTGAATTAAGTCCAATATAAGTTTTAGAACCAGGGACCAGTACAATCAAACCTTGCATTGCAACAATAGAAGCTGGAGCGTTGACAACGCGGTTAAAGATATTGCTAAAGACACCCACTGCAAATGCACCGACAAACGTACCAAGTGCGTAGTCAAAGTAAACCGCAGAGCTGATGTTTGCTGCATAAGCAATAAAACCTGATGCTAGCGACCAACTCGCATGTCTTAATTTAGTTCTAAATATCACCACAAGACTGCTACAAAGCAAAAGCACAGCAAGCCACGCTGTCCATCTTGGTAATGGTAGGGGTTGGACAAAATCGACTTTCCCGAATAACGCAAACCCTAGCGTGATACCTAAAAAAGCACCAAAATAGAGCTTAAACAGCAACATGATCGAGTCCATGACTCGAGCGGTTCCAGAGACCAAATGCCGAGCTGATAATTCAGCAAATCCAAGTGCGAGTGCTAACCCTGGAATAAACACGATAATCGCCGATAGCACAACCAAACGGATATTTATTTGTGGATCGATATACACAGAGACTGCGCAGGCAGCTACAGCCGAAACAATGGCAACCAAAGGCTCAAGCATATGGGTCACGCGCTTGGAGATACTCGCCCAAAGTACAAACAAAAACACCAACAAGGAAAGTAATGCTGACCACACGACGTCGTTCCAGCTGGTGCCCATTAGCATTGCGAACGCACCACCAGAAGTAGCAAAAGCAAGTCCAGTGAGGAGTTTATTATATGGGGGCTGGGCATGCAAAATGGCTTCGAGGCATTGCTCTGCCTCTTGCAGTGATAACTCTCCGGATAGCACTCGAGTTACTACGCCATCAGTATCAGCAAGCGAGCCTAAGTCATGATCGCCTGGGTCAACCCGTGCCACATGAGTGTACTCTTCTTCATGGCCTTCAGTCCAAATCACAAATGTGACGGATGTTGGGGACATAACAAAAGAAGACTTTAACCCTAAGTGAGTGGCAACTTCCATTAAGTGTGCTTCGAGCCGATAGGCAGGGGTGCCGTATTTATGAAGCATTTTGCCTAACTTCACAATAAAGCGGCGTTTCTCTGTAAAGGTTGCGTTATTCAACGAAAGAGAACCTTAAATGTGTACTACCAGTCGGTTTCAAATACGATTGGTAAAAGTGTTAAAAAACAGGAATATGACAACAAAAGTAACGTTGTGCCAAGTATAAACTCGCCATTCTAGTATGGTACATCTATTTGCTTTTACTAGATTTATTTAATACCAATTATCTTTAATACTTGCTTGATTTGAAGGAGTAAATCTGAAGCTAACTGCGTTAAAAATTTATTATTTAGAACATATAAATAGCAAAATTTTTGCCTTGCCTATATGGATGTAGGTACCTTAGCGATAGCAGGACGCGGTAGCGGAGTTATCGAAAAGATTTACTCACCTCAAAATAGACTACAGTATTAAGATAATTGGTGTAAGTCGACATCAGTCACTTGTGCATATTTCCTAAATGTAAATATAGACGGCTGAGATTGCTGCGAATTCTATCCAGATTCTCAACAATGTCTATAGGTTTGGCCGCAAATATTTGCATTTTTTTAAAATGTAATTTGATAGTAATCAAAGCGCTTGTCTATACGCCGATTTCGCATATTTGCGAAGAATCCCTCAATTGAAGCGTTACATCGACTATGGTTGTCGCCGCAGGAGTTGTGCCACTGAGCTGCTCTGAGAGGGTTTGACAAGTGCGTCTACATATCTCGTTAATATCTATTTTTACACTACTCAAGGAGGGGGTCATAAACTGAGAATCAGCAAAATCATTGAAACCAATCACTTTTATATCTCTACCTGGTGAAAGTCCAATCTCCCGCATCGTATCTACAACGCCATAGGCAATAAAATCACTAAAACACATAACCGCATCTATATTACGATGAGTTTCGATCAGTTGTTTGAATGCCTTTTTGCCGGCTCGACGGTTATTTTGGACGTCAATAACAGTCGCCTGATGCTTAACGTGGTGTGATGTTAATGCACTTTGAAAACCCGCCAGTTTAGCCTGGTACTCAAAGCAGTCTTGCTCACCAAGTGCAGCAATATGTCGAGCTCCAACTTCAATCAAGTGAGAAGTTGCAAGGTGAGTCCCCTTTTTATTGTCGGGCAGAATCGAGGGGGCTTTGGCAAAAGCAATTTCTCGCATTATTGTGATGACTAAAAAACCGGAGTCATAAAGATTGTCTAGCCACTGTCGGGAAGTACCTTTGGCAGGGATCATAATGAAGGCAGAAACATTATATTCTTTAAATGCCTGTACCGCTTGCTGTTGACGTTCAATACATTCATTCGTACTTACCAGCATGGGAACCATACCTAACGTATATACCTGCTTTTCGAGTTCAACAGCTAGTTGTGCGCACAGAGGACAAGTTAAGTCATTCATCACCAAGGCAACTAAATTGGTACGCTTACTTCTAAGTGCAGCAGCCTCTCGGTTGTAGACATAGCCCAGCTTTTCAATTGCATGTAGCACTTTGGCTTTGCTTTTATCGCTCACTTTCTCACTTTGAGTAAGCACGAGAGAGACCGTAGACTTTGAAACTTGTGCTTCTTTGGCAACATCAAAGATGGTGACATTAGCGCGTTTTTTATCATTTTTCATGCTAATTAACCTGAACTTCGGATCATGAATACTTTTCTAACATCTAGATGTGATGCTAACGGCGCTGAATTTACTCCTTCAAATTGAGCAAGTATTAAGTCAAACTGGTATTATCTGTATCAAAATTTTCAGATTGACCAGACTCACCAACAGCGATTTTTCAGGGTTAATGGTACCGCAAGTTTTCTTTACATAACATCGCAAATCTGTGCACATTTTCCAAAAATCATTATATGATCGCACAATGAACGCCCAAGATAGGTGAATACAGTGAAATTATTAAAAAAAGTTGCATTTATCATAATGATAACTGCCGTATCACAAACGGTATTTGCAAATGAACAAGGCTATATGAGGCCTTCTTCAGAACTTGCTAAGTTAGTTGATGCTCCTCTCATTCCAGCTTCAAAGTTGAGCGCTAACGGAAAATGGCTTGCGCTAATGCAGCGTAATCGAGTCCTTTCTCTTGAAGAGCTAGGTACACCGGAAAAAGCATTAGCAGGCATTAAATTTAATCCTGAGAGCTTTATGAGAACGTCCAGTCGACAATATAGCTCAATTGAATTTAAACATGTGGATACTGGGGCGCTGATCAAAGTACAGGGTCTACCTGAGGGTAAAATAAAGGCACCTAGCTGGAGTGCAGATAGCCGTTATCTGGCGTTTATTCTTGAGCAAGCGAACAGCTCTACGCTGTGGGCATTTGATATAGAAAAGCGCGCTCTGAAGCAATTAACGCAATCGACTTTAAATGGAATAGTGACCTCAACCCCTTATCAATGGCTGCCTGACAGCACTGCAATTGTTGCAAACATTGCGGTTAACCATGGCAAACAACCGAGCGAGCGTGATAGGTCGCAGTTGGCGCCAATCGTGCAGACAACATCTGGTAAAAAAGCATCGACCAGAACTTATCAAAACTTATTATCAAGCCCTTATGATATTCAGTTGTTTAAATTTTATGCTGAAGGCCAACTGATAAAAATTAACCTTAATTCAGGTGCCCAAAAAATTGGTAACCCCACCTACTTGAAAGACTTTTCAATCTCTCCTGATTCAACCAATCTAATTGTAGGCATGATGGATGACCCATTTTCTTACCAAGTACCGTATAGCCGTTTCCCTGCGGTATGGCAGGTGTGGGGCATGAGAGGGTTCCCGCTATTTGAAGTGGCAAGGCAACCTGTTGCAGACGCCTTACCCGCGGGCTTTGACAGTGTGAGAGAAGGGCCTCGTAAAATCCAGTGGCGGGACGACAAAGGGGCAACTCTTATCTGGGCTGAGGCGCAAGATGGTGGTGATATGAGTAAAGATGTTGAATATCATGACTATTTGTACACAATTAGTGCACCTTTCAAAAAAGAGCCTGAATTATTTGCAAAAGTTGAACGACGCTTTGCAAGTATTCAGTGGGCTGATAATAATGTCGCTATTTTAAATGAGTGGCGCTTTTCAGATCGTAGTGTGCGCGCTTCGATATTCTCACCTCGCAACCCAGATATGAACCGCGTGGTATTTTCAGAGCGCAGTTATAATGATGCCTACAAAGACCCTGGTAGTTTTGTATATGAAAACAGTGATTTAGGCTCTCGTGTGCTGAAGCTAGTTGGTGGTCGCTATTTATTTTTAACCGGCAATGGCGCATCTGATCAAGGCAATATCCCATTTCTAGATCGATTTGACGTAAAAACGAATACATCGACTCGGCTATGGCAATCTAGTGCACCTTATTATGAAAGAGTTCGGGCATTACTCGATGACGAAGGAATGCGGTTTGTTACTGTACGTGAGTCACGTCAAGAGCAGCCTAACTTTTTTGTCCGTGATTTACAATTTGATACGCTAGAACAGTTAACAAAGTTTCCACACCCATATCCTGCATTTAAAGGTGTCGTGAAAGAGCAAATCAAATATAAGCGCGATGATGGTGTTGAACTATCGGGTAATTTGTATTTGCCAACCAACTATGATCCCTCTAAAGGCAGAATACCGGTATTAATGTGGGCATACCCACTTGAATATAAAGATAAAGCGGTTGCTTCTCAGGTACGAGAGTCACCTTATCAATTTCCTTATATTGGTTACTGGGGACCCATGCCTTACCTTGCCAAAGGTATCGCTATTTTTGATGATCCAACTATGCCTATAGTGGGAACCGGAGACTCCGAGCCGAATGACACTTTCAGAAAGCAGCTGGTGGCAAGTGCTCAAGCTGCGGTGGATACGTTAGTTGAGAAAGGGATTGCTGACCCTGAGCGTATCGCGATTGCAGGTCATTCATACGGTGCATTTATGGTTGCGAATCTCTTAGCGCACAGTGATTTATTTGTTACCGGTATCGCACGCAGTGGTGCGTATAACCGGACACTGACTCCATTTGGTTTCCAAGGTGAGCCTCGTAGTTTTTGGGAGGCACAAGATGTGTATGCCAATATGTCACCTTTCTTCCACGCGGAAAAGATTAACGAGCCTATGTTAATGATCCATGGTGAGGAAGACCCAAATTCAGGCACTTTCCCAATGCAGTCTAAGCGGATGTTTGCTGCAATGAATGGCTTGGGTGGTAATGCAAGGTTAGTCATGTTACCTGAGGAAGGTCATGGGTATAAAGCACGAGAGAGCATCTTACATGTTCTTTGGGAGCAAGAGCAGTGGCTCGATACCTATTTGTTTCCAGAAAAAGCGCAAGAAGAGATAGAAATGTTGCCTAATGAACCGACTTCTATTGCAACACAAGCTATTGTTGAGCAGTAAACATACTTTCATCTAAGCGCAGTACTGCGCTTAGATGAAAACTAAAAATTCGAGATAATTACTGTTATGAGTGTATAGAAGGCTTCGCTATTGAAGCCTCTTTATGTGAGTTTATACCAATTTCCTTAATTAAGTGGTCTATTTTGAGGTGAGAAAACCTTGTCGATAACAGCGCTTCCGCGTCCTGTTCACGCCGAGGTATCTACGTCCTGTAGGCAAGGCAAAAATTTTGCTATTTAGTTGTTCTAAATAGGAAATTTTTAACGCGGTTAGCGTCAGATTTACTCCTTCAAATTGAGCAAGTATTAAGTCTAATAGGTATTACTCTTTGCTCGATACTGAGCTGCCAACAGATGCAGTGATAACCATCAATATTGCCAGCCATTGCCATACAGTGAGTAACTCTCCCAAAATTAAAAAACCAGCCAATGCAGCAACTGCAGGCTCCACACTCATTAAGATGCTAAAACCTTGTGCTGGCATTTTTCGCAGTGCGACCATCTCTAAACTGTAGGGTAGGGCGCTTGAAAGCAGGCCGATGGCAATCCCTAACGGGATAATTGACCAATCTAGTAAAGCGGTACCTTGGGAGATCACGCCAAATGGCACAATCGCGAGCGCGGCTATACTCATACCAATGGCAACTGTTGCCCCACCAGAACTCTCACTGCCTGAGCGCTTACCATATAAAATGTACCCCGCCCAGCAAGCGCCAGCAATTAACGCCAATACGACGCCTATTGGGTCAAGTCCATTTACATCACCCAGATCAGGCAATAGCAATAAAATGCCCGCAATCGCAAAGGCTACCCACAAATAATCACGTTTACGTTTAGAAGAAAATAGCGCGACCGCGAGTGGTCCGGTGAACTCTAAAGCAACCCCAATGCCTATTGGAATACGCTCTATAGCATAATAAAAAGTGATATTCATGCCGCCCAAGCACAGACCATATACAATAAGCGGCCGCCAATTTGATGGTAAGTGTCGCCAAGGTTTGAATACCAAACATAAAATTAACGCTGAAAAGCCAAGGCGATATGCGGTTGTTCCTTCAGGGCCTACGAATGGGAACAGCTGCTTGGCAATAGAAGCACCTGATTGGATTGTTATCATAGCGCACAGTAGACATAAAATCGCGATGATAAAGTCACGGTTAATGAGTGGCATTATGCCCCCTGTAGATAAAAAAGCAGGTAAAGAGTTTGCAGATGGCGTTAGTCTAATCTTCTGTAGTGAGCGGCTCAAATATTTTTGTATATTTTATTCTTTTTATTTTTCAGACTCTCTAAACGTTACCTCTAGGCTGCTTTTAATTGAGGTTTTTGTTTTACTTTTTACCTTTATTTTACTTGTGTTGCTGTAAATATAATTGCCACTGGTCTTCGTGTTTCTGCATACTTTTATGTTTTTTCGATTCTTGATGTGATAGCGCATCAACTTCGCTGACAAATGGGCCTGCTCTACAAATAGTACAGTGATTTGGCGCTAAGTAATGTGGCATTTGCAGTTTTGAGGTTATTGGGTGCGAGTGATTTATCGACCAGTAATAGCTGACGCCACTAGTATCCTTTACATGTTTATCTCGATCTACATTACGGATAAGATACTCAGGGAATTTTGAAATATCAAAAGTAGACTGACCGAGGTAACACAAGTCTGTGTTTGTTATCAGGCTCTGCTCTATATTCCACTCAATATAGGGCTTGACGTCTTTAGAGGTGATTATCCCAAGGTTTACACCTGCTGGGTCTAACGCATACTTTGTTGCGTTGAGTAAAAACTTTCTTAGCAACTGGCGATTTAACGTGTTTACGCTCAGTGTTTGCTGCTGGAAGCTTTCATAAGAGGCAAATGCCGGGATCAATGGAAACTGAAATATCACCGCATCAAAGCTTTGCTTAGAGAGCCTATGCCAGCAGCTCGTCTTGGTAACATCAAACTCGGTGATAATATCAATACCAATATTTGCAAGTTTATCAAATGCGTTGTCTTGGTATTTATGTTTAAGCGCACTTTCGCTGTCATAAATACTGGCAGTGAGATGAATTGGCTTTAGGTACTTTGCTAGAGAGTAAGAAAAGCTTAAATCACCATCGCCAACAGTGAGAATACGCCAGTTTTTATCAAGGATCATGGAACTGTCTAAATCAGCAAAACGGAGAGTTTACCAAATTAGGCTGGTATCTTGTAGCGGTTGGCTCTTGTCTGGGGGATTAATACCAATTAATGAATATAATTCGTATAAATTAGATAAATTCGCCGCGGCAGCAAATGTTGCAATACCCGCAAAATACACAAAGAAACATACAGCCTATAGGTCATTTACTATGGCGTCGTATAATTTCCCTTAATGTTAAAGCGGGTATCCGATAAAACAGTGTATCGCTTTACTTATCAATGCCCTAGCTGGTCAAGTAAGTCCATTACTTCGACACTTGCTCGTTCCATTTGATTAAGCTGCTTAACTGCGCCTTGAGGATCACCGGATTGGAATTTTCTAATTGCTTCCACGCCTGCACGGTGTACCTCTTTATGTGGCGCATCTAAACGTTTAAAGGCATTGTGAGCTCCAAATTTGTCAGCGCCTTCGCCGCTCCACCACTTTCCTAGTCGGCACATTGTATGGTCGGCAAAATCATTTACTCCCTTGTGACTATTACCGATAATCACGTTGTAAACATCCCCCTTCCACACCACATGGTCAAGCTTCACTGTTTGGATAAATGTCTGTGTTGTAGACACTAAAATTGTGTCTTTCATTGAATCACAGCATGCAACAATCCCTTCATATTCATCATTTAAATGTCCAATACTGTCGGACAGGGTAATATTGGAGGCTTGAATTTCCTCTACAGCATTCACGGTTGTGTGCGTCGTGTCGATGATTTTCTTGACGAGATCTGAAACTTCATTCGCTGATTCATTCGTGTTGGTGGCAAGTGCTCTTACTTCATCAGCTACAACAGAAAACCCTCTGCCAGCTTCGCCAGCTCTCGCCGCCTCTATGGCGGCGTTAAGCGCCAGTAAGTTAGTTTGATCTGAAATCTTAGAAATCGTGGTTACAAACGTATTTATACTATCAGCCATTTGCGACAAGCCGGAGATGTTGGCCGTCATTTTGTCCATATTTGTTCCAAGCTGATCCATGCCTACGAGTATTTTTCGTAATGCCGTTTCCGACTTAGAAAAGGCAGCGTTTACTTTCTCTATAGAATGGCTTTCTTCTTCGATCCCCATAAAGCTTGCGAGTACTGTTTCACGGATCCCCTGCACTTGACCAAGTCCAGTCAGCGCACATTGAAGTAATTGATTATCTGTGTTGTCATTCAGAGACTCCTGAGCGCTGACCATCTCTGCTTTGAGTGATTCATTTTCGGCACTTAACTGTTCATTTTGTTGTTTCAGTTGGAGCAGTTCTTGTTGCGCTTTTTCGAGCGCTTGCTGGGTCTCGTTGTTTGTAAATAGCTTTGCAAACACTGCACATTTCCCTATAACTTAATATTAACGATAGCTTAGCAATTATTGTGTATTAGTGCTACAAATTTAGTGAGGGCAGCAAGTCAACTGATGATTCTTACTGCAAAAAAGTCAGTTTTTGTTTACAAATTTACCGCTTTTGGGTCTTTTAGCCTCTAGAGCTGGAACGAAGAGATTTACCTTTCTTATCACCGTACATTTGTTTATCTGCTTCATGGATAAGTAAATCAGCTTGCTTTGCAGGGTCGACCATAACCTGTCCTATACTGACATTGATATTGTATTCAAGCAGCCCGTTTAGTAATGCACTCCTGATTTCATCTAGGTTTGGCTGCTCACAATCCGCATAAACAATGAATTCATCCCCTCCTATCCGAAAGCAATGTGACAAGCCGAAATATTGCTGCATGTTTTGGGTCAAACTCATGAGGACTTTATCGCCAACATGATGCCCATACGTGTCATTTACTTGTTTAAAGTTATCGACATCGAGATAGAGTAACCATAGACCCGCAAACTTATGTGCTTGTAGCCCTTCGAAGCAAGCCTTGCGGCTGCCCACTCCGGTCATCGAATCGTGATTTGCCTCATAGCGCATTCGCTCTTCGAGTTGCTTTCTTCTTTCTACTTCTGCTTTTAATTTATGAACGTCTTTGCGCTTTTCTTTGATCATACGATAAAAGCCAACACTTATTAATAAAAAACCTAAGTTTTTCATAGAAGTATCTAATCCTAAAATAGGCAGATTTGCGTTACCGATAAAGCTGTCAAAAATATCCAGTAGTAAGCCAACGGAATAAACAAGTAATGCTACACGTAATAGTTTATTGACGACTTCTTTGGTAATGATAAAAAATAACGTGAACGAAACAGCAAACCAAAAAAGCTCCTCGAAACTCTCGTAATCTGTGTGACCATTGGTGAACATAAACGCCGCTAACGCGATATTCACTATCCAGATCAGTAGCAATGGAACTGCCGTTTTTATCAAAGTAATTTAGCTCGCTATGGTTCGCCTACAGTTAGTTATAGTTAATGGGTCATGGGAAGCAAGTTTCCTAAGCGCTGAGTTCAAGGGCTTGAGAAATCATAAAGAGGTGCCCGACGAAAACCATTGCGCTTAGCACGGTGCGCATTTTCTGGTAATCCTTATGGTATTCTTGCCACATTGGGGATAAACGTTCAATCAGATAGACCAGCCAGTACGCCACGGATAAGTATACCAATGACCACTCGAGCGTTAGAAAACTCAGTAGCGGATAGGGGATCACAACAACAACAGCCAGTATCGCTTGGCTTTGCGTTTGTTGACCTGCACGCCATAAACTGCCAGCCATAAAGGCTAAAATACCAAAACTATAAAATTGAAACGCTTGTACTGTGTTAGCTGATGCGCCGGTCATTAAGGTCCATGCAATACAGGCAAGAAAGGGAACAAAACCAAGGTAGCCAAGTTGGATATGATTAAAATAGGGGTGCATAGTAACGCTCTGTTATATCTGATGATTGGATCATACCGTATTTACAGTACTTTTATACTCTTATGCTAAATTAGTTGATCACTCAAAAAACTATTATCATTTTTTTCGATTACAGTGATTCAAACAATCCATTTTATTTAAATATCACTTCCCCTTATCTTTGTACTCAAGCCAAGGCGAATAGCAATCGCCAACATTAATTCAAACTAAACAACAGTGAGGAAAGCGATGAGCACTTCATTAATCAACACAAAAATTAAACCTTTTAACGCAACAGCATACCATGGTGGCGACTTCGTAGAAGTTTCTGAGCAAGACCTATTAGGTAAATGGTCAATCGTATTCTTCTACCCAGCGGATTTCACTTTTGTATGTCCGACAGAGCTTGGTGATTTAGCTGATTATTACGCACAGCTTCAAGAAATGGGTGTTGAAGTGTATTCAGTATCAACAGACACACACTTCACACACAAAGCGTGGCATGACGCGTCAGAAACGATTAAGAAAATCCAGTTTCCTATGATTGGCGACCCAACAGGCCGTATTACTCGTAACTTCGGTGTAATGATCGAAGAGGAAGGGTTAGCGCTTCGTGGTACTTTTGTAATCAACCCTGAGGGTGAAATCAAAGTTATTGAAACGCATGACCTAGGTATCGGTCGCAGCGCTAAAGAGCTAGTACGTAAAGTACAAGCTGCTCAATACATCGCATCTCATGATGGAGAAGTATGTCCAGCGTCTTGGCAGCCAGGCGAAGAAACATTAGCACCTTCACTAGACCTAGTTGGCAAAATCTAAATTGTCAAAGGGAGTGCAGTATGCACTCCCAAATCAACCATCCAGATGAACAGAGTTCATTGTTTTTGCGAATTTTTACTGTAGTTTCTGCAGAGGGTTACCATTTATGTTAGACAACCAAATTAAAACTCAACTACAAAGCCACTTTAGCTCTCTACAACGCCCGATTGAACTCGTCATTAGTCTTGATGACAGTAAAAAATCGCAAGAGCTAAAAGAGTTGGCGCAAGATTTAGCGTCTTTGAGCGATAAAATTTCACTATCTGAATCGAGTGAAGGCGAGCGCGTACCACAAATGTCAGTTCGCGGCGTAGACACAAAGAGTGAAATTACGTTTGCAGGCGTACCTATGGGGCATGAATTTACCAGCTTGGTTCTTGCATTATTGCACTCAGGCGGGCATGCCACTAAAGCATCGGCAGACGATCTCGAACTGATCAGGGGTATTGATAACCCATTGAACTTTGAGGTGTACATTTCACTGAGCTGCCAAACCTGTCCACAAGTCGTGCAGGCATTGAATCTCATGGCGGCAGTTAATCCAAATATTACGACTACGATGATTGATGGTGCTTTGTTCCAAGAAGAAGTCGAATCACGCAACATCATGGCCGTGCCAACCGTATACTTAAATGGTGAGCAATTCAGTCAAGGCGCAGTAAGCCTAAGCGATATTTTACTAAAACTTGATAGCAAAGCTGGCGAAAAACAAGCAGCTGTACTTAACAACAAAGACGTGTTTGATGTGCTCGTTGTTGGTGGCGGCCCTGCTGGCGCATCAGCTGCTATTTATGCCGCTCGTAAAGGACTAAATACCGGTGTTGTGGCTGAACGCTTTGGTGGTCAAGTTGCGGATACTTTAGGCATTGAGAACTTTATCTCTGTACAAAAAACCGAAGGCCCTAAACTGGTTGCACAGTTAGAAGAGCATGTTAACCAATATGGCGTTGATGTGATGAAGAACCAGCGTGCAGCGGCGATTAACAAAGGCGAAACCATTGATATCACTCTTGAAAGCGGTGCAGTGTTAAAAGCTAAATCGGTGGTAGTGGCAACGGGAGCGCGTTGGAGAAGTATGAATGTACCTGGTGAATCCGAATATAAAGGAAGAGGGGTTGCCTATTGTCCGCACTGTGATGGTCCGTTATTTAAGGGGAAACCTGTAGCGGTAATTGGTGGCGGTAATTCGGGTATAGAAGCTGCCATCGACTTGGCAAATATTGTTGAGCATGTCACGGTATTAGAGTTTGCCGATACACTTAGAGCTGACGAAGTGCTGATCAAAAAAGCAAAAAGCCTTACCAACGTTACCATTATCAAAAACGCACAAACCACTGAAGTCGTTGGAGATGGCAACAAAGTAACCGGTCTTAACTATATAGACAGGGTAAGCGGTGACACTCATTCGTTAGCACTCGCTGGCATCTTTGTACAAATTGGGCTGGTGCCAAATACTGAATGGTTAAAATCGAGTGAAGTCGAACTTAGTCGCTTTGGTGAAATTGAAATTGACAGCAAAGGGGCGACAAGTTTAGCGGGCGTTTACGCGGCAGGCGATGCAACCACCACACCGTTTAAGCAAATTATTATTGCGATGGGTGGGGGAGCGACAGCAAGTTTAGGCGCTTTTGATTATCTAATTCGGTTAGGACAAGACGACGAGCAAGCTGCTTAAGTATTTGCATTATCACAAAGAATCATTGCAACTATACACCCATGCAATGCTCCCAAGCCACACTCCAGCAGTGTGGCTTTTTTATTTATCCCTCCTCCCACCTTAAGCTGTCAGCATTTGTTTTACACATAGGGTAGCGAAATGATAAGAGCAGTCATCGCAGCACGACTAAAAGTGATTTTTATCCCTATATTTGCATTAATGTGCCTGTTTTTCCGCTGTGAAGTGGCTTTTCTATGCTCCAACAGTCTTTTAGTAAATAGCAAAAATAAAGCAACTCAATCGAATTTTTAGTTTAAATGACTTGTAACTGTTTGATTAATATGGATTTAGTGTTTATGAAAAGGTTTGGTTTTGTTTTTGTAGTGTTAATTTTAAGGTTTGTTTTGTTTTAAATTATTTCACAGTCGTTGCTGTTGTGTGAATATTTCTATATCTTGACCAGCCTTAATTGTAATGTGAATGAAACTTCAATGTAACAATGAGGGGGATAACACAATGGATAGAACACAGGAATTAACAAGCAACTACACTGAATCACAAGATACAGCAAGCTGGTACACCTATCAAAGCTACGTAGAGTCAAGTGCAAGAACGTATTCGAGAGTTATCGATAAAGTCATCGTCTCTGGTAAAGGTTCAATCCTTACCGATGCTGATGGAAAAGAATATGTCGATCTTTTAGCTTGTGCAGGGACATTAGCACTGGGTCATAACAATCCAGAAATTAAACAAGAGCTAATTAAGTACCTTCATACAGATGAAGTGATGCAAGGATTGGATATTTTAACACCCGCAAAATATGCGTTTACTAAAGAGTTATTGGGTTTACTGCCAGAAAAGTTTCGTGATGAAGCACGTATCCAATTTTGCGGCCCATCTGGCGCAGATGCCACTGAAGCTGCGGTTAAGCTATTCAAAACTGCAACAAAACGTCGCACGGTACTTGCGTTTCATGGTGGGTATCACGGTATGACAGCCGGTGCATTATCACTTACCGGTAATCTCAGTGCCAAAGATGCTGTAGCGTCATTGATGCCTGATGTGCATTATCTTCCTTTCCCTTATGACTATCGCTCACCTTACTTGGTACAAGGTGACGAGTTAATAGAGACTTCTTTACACCATATTGAAACCGTCTTTAGCGACCCAGAAAGCGGTATAACCAAGCCTGCTGCTGTGATATTAGAGGCAATCCAGGGGGAAGGTGGCTGTATTCCTGCCCCTGCCAAGTGGCTCAAAGGCTTACGTCAATTGTGTGATGAATACGATATTCCGCTGATTTTCGATGAAATTCAGTGCGGTTTCGCTCGCTCTGGTGATTTATTCGCCTTTCAAAGTGCTGACATCATGCCGGATGCGATTTTACTATCAAAAGCACTTGGTGGCGGCATGCCAATGTCAGTTGTTGTGTATCGTGAAAAATATGATCACTGGAAACCTGGGGCGCACACCGGCACCTTCCGAGGAAACCAGTTGGCGATGATTGCAGGTCGCAAAGGTATGGAAATTATCCGTCGTGATAAATTGGCCGAAGCTGCTCAAAAAAAAGGGACATGGCTTAAAGCCGAGTTGGAAAAACTGAAGCAAAAGTACACCTTTATCGGGGATGTTAGGGGGCGGGGCTTGATGTTAGGAGTTGAAATTATTCACCCAAACACAGCCAGATCACCAAAGCACCCTGATTTGGGCGATGGCTCATTGGCTTCAGCAATCAAAAAACAATGCTTTGCCAATGGCTTGATTTTAGAAACTGGTGGTCGCTTTGGGGCTGTATTGCGCTTATTACCAGCTTTAACTATCTCGATGGATGAGCTCGAGCGTGCGCTTGAACTGCTTGATCTTAGCATGAGTCAACTAGCGCAGGGGTAAGTAAGATGAATTGTCCCGTTGTCATGAAGTTTGGCGGTGCATCATTGGGATGTGCTGAATCGATATTACGTGTCGCAAGGCTTATCCAGCAACAGCAGAAGCACACTCGAGTCATCGTGATAGTGTCAGGCTGTGGCAACGTGACAAATGATCTTGAAACCATTCTTGCTGACCCACACAAACCGAGCCAAAAACGCGCATTAGAACAAGTCAAGTTGTTCCACAGTGAATTACTTCGGCAATGCGCCCTAACTTTACAGGCAGAGCCTGAACTCACCGCCACCCAACATGTGATTTATGATCTATGTGACCACGCACTTGAGCTGCTTGATTATCCGGAGGTGGCTCATGATGACTTACTCACACTCGGCGAGCGGCTGAGCGCACAGATCATGATCGGTGTTTTACGTGTATTAGGGCTCAGTTGTGGCTATTTGGATGCCGCAGAGTTTATTCATTTATGCGGTGAAAAATCCGAACATCAGCCAGCCATTGAGAAGATCAGTCGTTTGTTGCAACAGGTTGCGAGACAAGCCAAGCACGTTAATGTCAGTGAAGGCTTTATTGCTCGCGCGGAAGATGGACAAATCGCCACATTAGGTCGCAATGGCTCAGATACAACTGCAGCAATCTGGGCTGTTGCGTTAAATGCAAGTCGCCTTGAAATTTGGAAAGAAGTAAAAGGGTTATGTAATGCCGATCCTAACATTATTCCAGAAGCCAATTTAATCACCGATATTGCGTTTGACGATCTGTGTGTTTTATCACAATTTGGTGCATCTGTGATCCATTACCCCGCGTTACAATTATTGCGACAACAGCGCTTAATACTTTCGCTAAAGTGTCCAAAAAATCCAAACACGCCAAAAGCCACTCATATTCATTTTGGTGGCGAGCGCCCCCCTGTAAGTGCATTAGCACTATTGAGTGGCGTGCAAGTCTTGCCCCATGGCGAACACCTAGGACTATTTTGTGTGGATAAAGGTGCCGCTGAACTGCGTTTTGTTATGGAATTATTCTTACAAAACAAAATATTACATGCTCTTCAAAAGATACAGAAAAGTCAAAGCCTGTTGCTGCTTACGTTATTCAGCAATCAGTTTGCTATTGATATTCAGGCGTTAAAAAGTCAGCTATCCAAGCACGGGATATCGGTATTGGCAGTGTGTTCCGATGGTGCCAACGAATGCGTGAATCTCGTTATTGTCGCGGAAGAAAAAGCGCAAGCAATGCGGATTGCACATGCCCAGTTACGCCAGCAAATTACACAAAGTCAATGTATAGAAGTGAACGATGCAGTATAGAACCTTGTTTTTTATTTTGATTTTATTCCTAGGTATATCAATGAGCCAAGCACAAGTTGACCCAGCGATAAACGCTTGGGCACCGAAACTAGAAGCCATCACCGAGAAGCAGCAAAGCACTTTAAACGACATTTATCGTCATATGTTAGCTGGCAACTTTACGTTGGCTGAAACCGAGTTGGCAAAGCTATATAAGGAAGTCCCGCAAGTATTACCGCAGTGGCTTGCGTTGCTGACTGAGCAACAGCAATACGAAAAGATCCGCAAGTTAGTTGACGAGGGAATTGTTTCCCCTACGCATAGTAGTGCTGTGATAGCCAACACGCTCGCTTCTGGCTCTTTACCACAACTTTACTTCGAACAATCACAAGCCTCCATCCCGTTGCAAGGCCACTGGTTAGTGCCTCTGCCAAGAGTAAAGCTGAGGCTAAATGAACATGAATTCTACTTTGTGCTCGATACCGGTGCTTCTCAAAGTCTAGTGACAGACAAAGTGGTGAAGCAATTACAACTTGATATTGCCTCACAGCAGCAAGTCGAAATCGATACTGCAACTGCAAATACAGTCAAGGCTGACTTAGTGCGCTTGCCACCGTTTCAGCTCGGTCCGGTTAAAGCCCAAGATCAGCTTGCGCTCGTTGTTGATCACACTGAACTCGAACAGCGGTTTTTGGGGATTAATTGGTATCAACTTGATGGCATTATCGGCTGGCCAATTATAAAAGCATTGGATTTAACGCTTGATTTTGAAGAACAAATCGCTGAAATCAAAAAGCCTGCGCTGCAGCAAGAGAAAAGCGGAAATCTCGTCTGGCTGTTTGACGACCCTATGGTGATCACCAAGGCAAACAATACAAATCAACTCTGGTTTTTAGATACCGGCGCAATGGAGAGTCAAATCACCAGAGATTACTTAAGTCCCGAACAATACCATTCCATTACGTGGAAAGAGCGAAAGTTTAATGGGTTAGGGGGAAAAGGGGCGGTGGAGAAAACCGCTAAATTTGGCCCTATCAGCATCCATTTTCCATCGATCACACAGCATTTTAAAAAACTGACGGTACGTGCCGACCATCAAGATTGCAGCCATAGTCGTTGCGATGGTCGATTGGGTGTCGACACCGCAGACAGCCTTCGCATGCATATTAATTTTCACGCCGCCAGTTTTGACATTCGCCATAAACACTGAGCTTCCCTAGGAACGTTTTACTCACGGAATACAAAAATGAACAATAATTCTAAGACTTCAATGCAATTATCGACAGCAGCGCGCTGGTTCGAAAGTCAAGCGAAACGTGGGTTTCGCTCAGCGATACCGGCCTCAGAAAATACACAGCATTCGGCAAATCATGAGCATACGCACTATGTAGCCGATGTTTCAAGCTTACTAAGTGCAACTGAAGCATCCGCCAGCAGTACTTTGCTCACCGCGTTTATCGCTTATTTAGCAAGACTTACCCTGCATTCTGAGCAAGTGCTTGCAGTACAGGCTGCACCTCTATCGCAGCAAATAGCGTTGTTCAATATTGACTTTACGTCAGACTTTTCTCAGGCAATTAGAGAATGTGAGACCACTTTAGCCTCTGCTGCGCCCGTATCAAATGAAGCGCTTAGCCAGATGGCGCAGCAACATGAACTAGAAAGTCATGCCGGTTGCTCTGCATTTACACAACTTGGATTTGCCAGTTGCAGCCAAAGCGCTGAAGTCAACTTGTCACAAATGGCGATATTATTATGTTTGCGCCATACCGAATCTGGATATAGCTGTGAGATGTCATTTGCAACCGCACTTTACAGTGAAGCGATTGCTCATAGCCTATTTAGCGGCTTTTTAGGTTTTTTAGAGGCTGCAACCTCGACACCGCAAGCGCCATTAAACACCTTAGCCCTGGTTGGAGAGCAAGCAGAAACATTGCTAGAGCTTGGACAGCCAAGCTACCAGGCAAAAGCTGAGATCAGCGACTTAGTCAGTGTCTTTCGGGCAAGAGTCGCAGCTCATCCGCAGCAAATAGCAGTACGAGAGGAAGCGCTTCACCTTACCTATGAGCAGTTGGACAAGCGCAGTGAACAATTGGCGCACATCTTACAGGGGCTTGGTGTTTCTAGTGGAGATACCGTAGCGGTGGCGCTACCACGTTCAGTTGCACTGGTTGAGACGTGCTTGGCAATCGTTAAACTGGGCGCCGCCTACGTACCGATTGCGTTAAATACTCCCATAGAGCGCCTGACTTTATTGCATGAACAGTGTCAATTTGCCGCTCTTGTGTGCGGGGAAAGCTTTACTCTGCGAGTGCCCGACGTTGCGGTAATAAACCTTGATAAAACAGCGTTAAGTGAAGCGGCTATTGAACCTGTGATAAGTGAGTTGGACCCGAGTACTCGAGCTTGTATTTTGTATACTTCGGGCTCTACGGGGAAGCCAAAAGGTGTGATATTAAAGCACGGAGGCCTCAATCGTATTGCACTCAACTTAGACCATGTTGATACCGACCAAAGCAGTGTGGTTGCCTTTTGTAATAATACCGCATTTGATGCTTGTAGCTTTGAGATGTGGCTGGCGCTATTAAATGGGGCATCGTTGGCCGTTATTTCACAAGAGCAGGTTCAAGATCCAAGGCGTTTTGGTAATGCACTTACTCAGCATGGTGTCACGCATAGTTTTTTAACCGTAGCGCTGGTGAATTTGTATGTGCAAGTTGATCCGAGCATCTTATGTGGTCTCGAGGCTTTGTGGTTCGGTGGAGAAGTGATCCCTGTCGAAACCTGTCGTCGCCTATTACAACATTCATTTTCAGGGAAACTGATTGCCTGCTACGGACCCACAGAAAACTCGGTGTTTTCTACCACGCATCTGCTTGATGAGTTAGCGCTGGAGCAAAACTCGGTTGCATTGGGACGCGCCTGTGCCTATTCCAATCATTATGTGCTGGATCCTCAGGGGCAGCTACTTCCACTTGGTGTCACCGGCGAACTTTACTTAGCGGGTGATGGATTAGCGGAAGGGTATCTAGCCGCACCAACATTAACAGAACAAGCATTCGTGAGTGATCCATTTAACTTAGGTACTATGTATCGCTCTGGTGACTTGGTGTGGATGGATGAACATGCCGTACTGCACTTTGTTGGACGTGCTGACAACCAAGTAAAAATCCGGGGACATCGTATTGAACCTGAGGAAGTACAGGTGCAACTCGGTCAACACCCTGATATTGCCCAAAGTCATGTTCGTGTTATGACGCGCAACGGCCAAAAGTATCTAGCCGCATTTATATGTTTTACCAATACGACGACATTGTCGGTGGAGCGCCGAGCCGAGCTGTTATCTTGGCTTGCTGAGCGTCTTCCACCATACATGTTACCGTCTAGTATTACTCAAGTTTCTGGCTTTACTTTAAATGCCAACGGCAAGATTGATAAAGCAGCTTTGCCTGAGCCGAGCGCAGCTGATCGTGGCGAGCAATCTGAATACATCGCCCCACAAGGTGAGTTAGAAGCTGCGATGGCGACGTTATGGCAAACCGTGCTCGAGGTGAAGGTAGGCAGAACCGACAACTTTTATCACTTGGGTGGTGATTCCATCGCTGCAATGAAGCTTGTTCATCATGCTTATTTACACGGCTTTGAATTAGACCCTGCTTGTATTAGCAGACACCCAAGGTTACATGAAATGGCCTTACATCTGCAGCCATTGCGTAACGTCGAGCTTCAAGCCGCTTGTGCTACCGGTAAAAAGCTCGCATCAGCGGCGCAGCAGCGGATGTACTTTATGCAGCAATTAGACCCTCATAGTGTTGCCTATAACCTAGGAGTAACATTAACGAGCCAGACACCCATTGATGCAAAACGGTTAGCTGTCGCGGTAAACGAGTTAATTCATCAACATGAAGTGCTGACACAAGGCTTTGCTTATGATGGTAAATTATGGCGCGAAACACGTCGTTTTGATGGCGTAACAGAGCATGCCTGTACTAGCGAGCAAGACGTAAATACACAGCTGCACTTACTTAATCAGCAGGTGTATGACTTAAACACAGATTGTCTCTTTAGGGTTGCTTTGTTAACTCATAATAATAGTGCCACGTTATATATTGGTGCACACCACAGCATCGTGGATGGCTGGTCACTAGATATTATTTTACGGACACTACATAGCCTTTATCATGGTGCTGAACACAACGAAGAAGCCCGCGCTTTTGACGACTATTGCCAACTAGAGCAGCAATGGTTAACCAGTGAGCAGGCCGAGTTGAGTACCGACTTTTGGTCTCGATACTTAGCTGAGCATAACCCTAGCAGTGCATTGCCGTTTGATTTTGCGAAAAAAGCGGATCATAAGGCACGTGCAGCTGTGCATAAACAAGTGATCAGTAACAATATTAATCTGCGGGTAACTGAGCTGGCTAAGCGCTGGCAGCTAACGCCATTTAACGTTTTCCTCAGTGCTTTTTATGCGCAACTAGGCTATCAAAATGGTGAAAGGCAGCTTACTTTAGGTACTGCTGTTGCTGGTCGTGAATGGGGCGGGTTTGCTGATACTGTGGGCATGTTCGTCAACACGCTAGCGCTAAACTTCAGTGTTGATCTTAGCAATAGTTTTCAAGCAATCTGCAAACAAGTCGGCACGGAAAATCAGCGAGCATTTGCACAGCAACAGCTACCCTATGAGCGAGTGCAGCATAGCATTAGTGGCAGTGAAAGCCTGTTTAACGTGATGTTTGATATGCAAAACGCAATCACTTGGGGCGGCAACAGTGAAGGGAACTGGTCTAGCACGCGGATGCGTGTTGATGACCCCCAGTTTGATTTGACGGTCACTTTAGAGTCTCAGCATGACGGCCTTAACATTATTTGTGAGTATGATGCGAGCCTCTATCAAGAAGCCACGATTGTGCGTTTTATTTCCGCTTATCGTGAGCTAATCGGCAGAGCATGCGAACATCCAGAACAACCCCTATACGAGCTAATGGCGCTTACTAGCCAAGAGCAGCAGCTTGTAGATAACTATGCATCGGTTCGAGCTAATTCGTATCCCCATCAGCACTATCTCGACGCCTTTGACGCCAGTGTAGCTGAGTTTGCTGATGCTATCGCGGTTCAAGACAGTCATACAACACTGACTTACACTCAGCTAGACCAACAGGCTTGCGCATTAGCTAGGGCTTTAGTTGAGGCTGGAGTGAAGCTAGAGCAACCCGTTGCGGTCCATCTAGCGCGCGGTCATAAAGTGCTGGTGGCAATGTTAGCCATTGCTAAAGCGGGTGGCAGTTATTTACCATTTGATATGCGCTTACCTGCGCAGCGGATCCGCAGTCTCATCGAAGATCAAAGCATAGAGTTTGTGATTAGCGACAGTGAAGGTCCGTTTACTGGCGTTACTGTTGTGGATTCGGACGCAGTTGGTTGTGACACCATAGAGTTAACACAGATCCCACGCTTTGCTGCTCAATTGGCGTACACGCTATTTACTTCTGGCACCACGGGCAAGCCAAAAGGGGCAATGACAACCCATCAAGGTATGGTGAACCACAATTATGCATTGCTTGACGAACTGTCATTCTCAACTTCTGACTGTTTTGTGCAAACGGCTGCATTATCTTTTGACATTAGCGTGTGGCAGCATTTAGCACCATTAATGTGTGGTGCTCGGGTGGCTATTTTAAGCGACCAAGAAGTGCTCGACCCTTTGTTATTCTTGCAAGCGCTAGCACATTATAACGCGAGTGTGTTGCAGGTGGTGCCTGCGCAGCTGCAACAACTTATAGATCAAGCAGCGCAATTGGCACATGACCCGCTTGCTGCCTTACGCATTTTGATCCCAACCGGAGAAGCGCTGCCTCCAAGTCTTGCGAGAACTTGGTTTGATAATTATTCCATTCCAATGTTTAACGCATACGGCCCCGCAGAATGTAGTGATGATGTGACGTTGCATCATTTATCTGTAGCGCCTCCTGCTCATCAAAGCGTTTTACCTATTGGGAAACCCATTACTGAGTGTGGTGTATATCTTTTAGATGAAGCACTGCAGCCGGTACCTGTTGGCGCTATCGGTGAAATTTGTATTGCAGGAGAAGTGGTACTTGGACGCGGTTATTTGAATGCTCCAGCACTGACCGCCAATGCTTTTGTGGCAAACCCGTTTGGCGCGCCTGGCAGCAGAATGTATAAAACCGGTGATTTAGGTCGCTTTAATTTTGCAGGCGAATTGGAGTTTGTTGGTCGTCGCGACTTCCAGATTAAGATCCGTGGTATGCGGATTGAAATTGGTGAGATTGAGTCTGTGATGGAAATGGCACCTAACACAGCTCGTTGTATCGTATGTGCTGAACAAGGGCTCTTATTAGCATATCTGGAAAGTGAATTAAGCGTCGATACACTGCGCCTACATGCACAGGAGCAACTGCCAGAGCATATGGTGCCGAGCTACTTTGTGGTGATGGATAATTTGCCTGTGACTGCCAACGGCAAAGTAGACAGAAAAGCACTCCCAACATTGGCACAAGTTAGAACAACGGAAGTGGGTGAGTCACCTTGCGGGGAAATTGAGCAGTATTTGGCAAAGCAATACGCGCAACTGCTTGATTTAGAAGTAAGCCAAGTGTACCGCGATGCGCATTTCTTTCGCTTAGGTGGACACTCACTGTTGGCGATGAAGCTAATTTCTGCCTTACGTAAGCACTATTCACTCAACGAAAAAGCAACCGTTAAGGCGATTTTTGATTATCCTAACTTAAGCGAACTGGCCACGTTTGTTGCCCAATCGACTATTGCACCGGGTGAGGTACTGGCCCAAGTAACGCTTGCCGATAACCAGCATTTTGCATTAACACAAACGCAGCAGCAAATGTTGTGGTTTGAGAAACTGCAGCCGGGCACCGCGCTTTATAATATGCCTAATGCTTGGCAAATTCATGGCGAGCTAGAGAGTGCCAAACTAGAGGCCGCGGTGACATTTTTACAACGCAAACACCCGATGTTGCGCGCACGTATTGATGAGGCCCACAACCTACAGTTTATCTCTGAACACAATCAACCACTGACTGTGACTCAAGTGCCCAAAACCACCTCTATGTCGCAAGCAGTTAAGTTGATAGCCAAGCAGCCATTTGATCTGTCAGCTGGCTTGTTCGAGCCCATTTTACTTTGCTGGCCAAGTGGTGAGCAGGTATTAGTATTTAATATGCATCATTTGATCTCGGATGCTTGGTCAAGCCAAGTGATGTTGGCGGATTTGATGGCGTTTTACAGCAATCAGCCAGTGCAAGACACAAACACCTATCATTACGCTGATTTGGTGAATTGGCAGCAGCAAGCGAGCTATCAGCAAGAGGTTCAAGAAGCGGTATCTTGGTGGTGCGACTACTTACATGATGCACCGCATGTGTCGGCGTTACCTACGGCGCAAAAGCGTCCACCGCAACGTACGTTCCAAGGTCAAACGTGGAGTTTTAGTCTGTCTTCTGAGGCATCTAGCGCGGTTGCTGAGTTGGCGCAGGATGCTGAAGTTAGCTTATTTACCTTATTGCTAAGCTGCTATACGGCTTATATGTCGCTGTTGACAGGGGCTGAACAATTAATAACTGGGGTGCCTGTTGCAGGCCGTGACCGCACTGAATTTGATGAGGTAGTTGGCTTGTTTGTGAATACGCTGCCATTCAAAGCCCAGTGCCAGCCTGAGCTCAGTTTTACAGCATACTTGGCAAAAACACAGCAACAATGGTTAGAGATACTTGCGCATCAACAAGCCCCACTGGAAGCTATTATTGATGGTTTAGGTGTTGAGCGAAGCGCGGGTATTAACCCTCTTGTGCAGCTGATGTTCAACTTTGAACAAGGTGGCGCATCGCAAACTTTTGGTGGATTGACTTGCACTGAAATAGTCACAGATCACGATACCGCCAAATTCGATTGCCTGTTATCGATGTCTTATGATGGTCAGCTGTGTCAGGGGAGCTTTGAGCTTCCTAGCGATCTTTACCATGACGCTCAAGCGCAGGCACTTGTTAATGGCTTTGCTTATTTTGTTGAGCAAGTGGTTCAAGATGCAGACAAACCATTAGCGGCGATACCACTTATTGATACGGCGCAGCAACAGCAAGTGCTTAAGCTTGGTCAGTCTTTGGTATCTCCTCAGCATACTTCATGCGATCTTATCAGCAGTTTTATGTCCAGCGCCACCGCGTATCCACAGCGAATTGCCGTGCGTGAAGGAGATAAAACTCTAAGTTATCAAGCGCTTGATCGAGTGACTAACCAATTAGCTCATTACTTGATTGAAAGTGGGGTTCAGGCAGGAGGTAATGTTGCTATTGTTATGCCTCGTTCAATGGATTGGATCCTTGCAGCAGTAGCCATAATCAAAACAGGTGCGGCTTATGTGCCTATTGATCCGCGCTGGCCGCAAGAGCGCATTCACTTTGTTTTACAACAGGCCAATATTAATATTGCATTTGCTGAGCAGTCGTTGTCTGAGCAAGTCTCGTCACTTTCTTTGCCCACTCTGCTTCCTCAGTTAAATGACTATGCAATCACGGCGCCAATTAAGAGCGTAACTGCTGACAGTGTTGCCAATATTATTTATACCTCAGGGTCAACGGGTCAACCTAAAGGGGTTGTGACGCCACACCGTGGGATCACCAGGCTGGTACTGAACCCAGCAGAAGGTGGGTTAGATTCACACTGTGTGGTCAGTTTTATGAATAACCCAGCGTTTGATGGCGCGACATTTGAAATTTGGTCGGCGCTGCTAAGCGGCGGTTGCTTGGCTGTGGTGACAGAGCAGCAAGTGCTTGCGCCAACTGAATTTGCCAAAGTGGTTGAACAAACGGGAATTAACTATGGCTTTATGACCGTTGCGTTATTCAATCAATATGTGAAAACCGAACCGCGCATGCTACACAGCTATCGACGTCTTTGGATTGGCGGTGAAGCGGTGTCTTCTCCGAGCTGTAAGGCACTGCTTGAAAGTGGTTTTAAAGGCAAATTGTGTAATGGTTATGGCCCTACGGAAAATACGATTTTCTCTGTAACCTGTGAGATCACCTTAGCGATGGTGCAAGGGACAGATGTGCCACTTGGGCATGCTTGTGCTTGGGGTAGTCACCTTATACTAAACGCCGCAGGACAATTAGTGCCATTGGGCACGCCGGGTGAGCTATGTTTAGCCGGTGAAGGATTGGCGCACGGTTATCTTGCTCGTCCTGAACTAACGGCTCAAGCATTTATTCAAAACCCTTATGGTGAAGGGAACTTGTATCGCTCAGGAGATCAGGTGTATATGGCAGCTGATGGCACTATACATTTCCTTGGGCGCATCGATAATCAGGTTAAGATCCGTGGTCATCGAATAGAACCTGAAGAGCTAAAAAATCAGTTAGATCAGCACCCAGACATTGAAAATAGCGTTGTTGTCGTGAAACAACGCGGTGAGCTGGCGTATTTGGCTGCGTATATCAAAGTAACACCTCAAGCGCAGATAAACCGTGGAACAGTGCTAACTTGGCTGAAATCTCGTGTCGCCCATTATTTGCTTCCATCTACTGTTACTCTAGTTGAGCAATTTACGCTTACGCACAATGGCAAAGTAGATGCGCGGGCCTTACCTGAGCCAACTGAAGCTGATTGGGGCAAAGTGATAGATGACATGCCACTGACCCAACAGCAGCAAAAACTAGCCGCCATTTGGCATAAACTATTAAAGGTGACACCCACCGCAAAAGACAACTTCTTTGCGCTTGGTGGTAACTCTATTTTGCTGATGCAGTTGGTCAGTGAAGTGAAGATGGCATTAGCAACAGACCTAAGCATTGCTGAGTTGTTTATGGCGCAAACGCTCGAAGGGCAAGCCGAGTTACTTACGCAAGCTGAACGGTCTCAAGTTGCTGCAATATCCACACCTGAATCATTCTCACAAGCAAGTCCTGCACAAACTCGTATGTATTTTATGCAGCAGTTGGAGCCCACAAGTACAGCTTACAACATCAATCTTGTGGCTGAATGTGCAGCGCTTGACGCGAAGCAACTACAGCAAGCCTTGATAGCGCTGAGCGATATGCATCCGGTGCTATGTCAACGGTTTGAAGAGCAAGCGGGTGTGATCCAACGCATTGCAGGAAACCCATGCCAGCTTGAAGTGGTTGAGCTTGATAGTGATGATCAACATGAGGTCGAGCGATATGCAGCGCAATGTGTTAGCAAAGCCTTTGATTTGGCCGGCGACTGTCCTTTACGTGTTACGTTAATCAACAGCCAATCTCGACACTTTATAGCGTTGAGTGCACACCACATTGCCTTGGATGGATGGTCACTAAACAAGTTATTCAATGATTTAGCTGTAGCGTATGAAGGTGGTGAACTTGCTGTAGCAGAACCATTTGCATTGGATTATAACGACTATTGCTATCAACAAACGAACTGGATGCAAAGCGCCGAAGCACAAGCGCAACGCGCCTTTTGGCAAGCATATTTAGAGCAAGCCAATGAAGGGGTTAGCTTACCGGTTGACCACCAAAAGCGTCCAGAGCGTAACTCTGTCGCTGCTTATTATGATATTAATCTGGAAGCGAGTGTCGTGGCTCAAATTGAGCAACTGGCTAGTCGATATGCTGTTACACCATTTAACCTTTATTTGTGTGCCTTTAGTTTGGCGCTCAGCCATGCAAGCGGTGAGCGAGATTTGGTGATTGGCACCGTATCAGCTGGTCGCACGCAAAGTGGCTTTGAGCAAACATTAGGGATGTTCGTTAATACGCTTTCTTATCGGCAACGTTACTCACCACAAATGCGCTTTGTTGACCTTATCAAGCAATCGGGTCATGAATTTGGTGCCATGATGGCAAACCAAATGTTGCCTTATGATGAGGTAATGAGTGCGCTCTCTCGTGGCGGACAGTCACCGCTATTTAATGTGATGTTCGATCTGCAAAATAGTTTCTCAAGTGATTCTCTTCAGTTAGCTGGACAGCCACTGACATTACTCGATTTGCCAGCGGATCAGCCACAATTTGACATGACTGTGGTGCTTGAGTCGTTACCGCAAGGTACACGTTTGCGCTTTGAATATGACGCTACCTTATACGAACCTGAAACCATCGCCCGATTTGCACACAAGTACTTAACGCTATTGCAGCAAGCGAGTGCTAAGCCAGAACAGGTGATTGCAGAATTTGAGCTACTTGATCAAGGCGACAACAGCATTTGGCACGACTTTGCAACGTTGCCCGCGACTCAACATCGTAATGCACATTACTTGGATGTCTTCGATGAAGTCGTCGCACAATATGGTGATAAAATTGCTGTTGATGATGGCCAGCGTAGCCTGACCTACCGAGAGCTAGACAGCGAAGCCAATCGACTGGCCGCTGTGTTATTACAACAAGGTGCTGTGGCGGATCATCCGGTTGCAGTTCACCTCACTCGTAGTTGCCACGTGATGATTGCGATGTTGGCAATATTTAAAGCTGGTGGATGTTACCTACCGCTGGATACGCGTTTACCAACCGAGCGAATTCGCATGTTGTTAGACGAGCATCATATAAAACAAGTGATCACAGATAGAGCTGGCCCATTTGATGACGTTTGTGTGGTACACCCAAATGACCGAGCGACGCAAAACGTTGATCTTAGCGCTGTAGTGCGACATCCAGAGCAGCTTGCCTATGTGTTATTCACCTCAGGTACAACGGGCAAACCTAAAGGGGCGATGACCACCCATCAGGGCATGGTAAACCATAATTGGGCGGCGCTAGATACCCTTAAATTTAGCGCTGTCGATACCTTTGCACAGACCGCAGCATTGTCGTTTGATATCAGTGTTTGGCAGTACCTTGGCGCTTTGATGAAAGGGGGCTGCGTGGCAATTTTCAGTGATGAAACTGTGCTTGACCCATTGCTGTTTTTACAGGCTCTAACACGTCATCAAGTATCGGTATTACAAACAGTGCCAGTTCAGCTTCAGCAACTGATGGATGAAGTTGCTGCAGGCGCCTATGACAGCTTAGGTGATTTGCGCCATCTTATTCCTACCGGTGAGGCACTGCCGCCAGAAATGGCAAGAAGGTGGTTTAAGCGTTACCCCCATATTCCTATGATGAATGCCTATGGCCCTGCGGAATGTAGTGATGATGTGACGTTGCATGTGATGAAAGAAACACCGGCAGCGTTCTACGCGCAACTTCCTATTGGCAAGCCCGTGTATCAGTCGGCCATCTATTTACTCGATGCCGATCTGCTGCCTGTTCCGCAAGGCGCGGTAGGGGAGATCTGTGTTGCAGGTGAGGTGGTATTAGGTCGAGGCTATTTAAATGCACCATCATTAACCGCCAATGCATTTGTTGCCAATCCATTTGGAGAACCGGGCAGCCGACTCTATAAAACAGGAGATTTAGGACGCTATAACCATCTTGGCGAGCTTGAGTTCCTGGGGCGCCGCGACTTCCAGATTAAGATCCGAGGAATGCGGATTGAGATGGGCGAAATTGAATCTGTGATGGAACAAGCTCCAGAGACAAAACGCTGTGTCGTCAGTGTCGAAAACGGGGTACTCATTGCTTATTTAGAAAGCCGCGCTGAATTGGCTGAATTAAAACGTCATGCTGCCGCTTGGTTACCGGACTTTATGGTGCCAACCCATTATATCTTGATGGCTCAGATCCCTGTTACTGCCAACGGTAAAGTGGATCGCAAATCTCTCCCCAATTTAGCGGAGGCGGGAATTGACGAGCGTGGTGAAGCGCCCCAACCGGGACTGGAGTCTGAACTTGCGGCGCATATGGCGACCTTACTAAAAATTGATGTCGATCGGATCGGTAGGCTGTCTGACTTCTTCCAATTAGGAGGACACTCACTACTTGCAATGCGCCTGATCTCAACATTACGCCGTGTATTGGAAGTAGGTAATGCGCTTACCGTTAAAGACCTATTTGAACAGCCGAGTCCACAGGCATTGGCACAATATATCACTCAGTTACAGCCTGAGGCGCGTGCGCAGATCAGTCATCATGAACTCATGCCACTGCAGCATTTCCCACTCAGTGCGATACAACAGCAAATGGTGTGGTTTGAGACCTTACAGCCGGGCACGCCACTGTACAATATGCCAACGTTGTGGCGCGTGCATGGACACTTGGATGAGGCACAGCTTAACCTCGCGATGGAGCAGTTGCAGCAGCAACATCCGATGTTAAGAGCAAGGGTGCAACTGGCACAGCAACAACAGTATATCAGCGATGATATTCAAGCACTTGAACTTAAAACATTTGATACCGATGCGGCACTCATGGCTTGGTGTCGCGACCGAGCGGAACAAAGCTTTGACTTTGCTGCGAGTTTATTTGCACCTTACCTGTTGCGTTCAAAGCAAGGTGAGCAAGTGCTGATGCTAATGATGCACCATGTGATCACGGATGCATGGTCCAGTCAGTTACTGCTTGATGACTTACGGGGGCTGTTAAGCGGTGAAGCCGTGCAAAACCCAAGCGTAATCACCTTCAGTGATGTTGTCCACTGGCAAATGAGTGATAGTTATCAGCAGCAGCTTGCCGAGCAGCTCAATTGGTGGCAAGAAACGCTGGGTGATGCGACAACGGTGCTAAGCTTGCCAACCCCACATCGCCGTCCACAACAGCGCTCGTTTGTTGGCTATAGTATTGCATTTACTTTGGATGATGCTACTAGCCTTGGGTTAAGTAAGCTCGCCCAGCAGCAAGATGCATCATTATTTATGGTCTTGTTAGCTGCATATAATGCCTATTTATCGCGTTTAACTGGGCAACAAGATCTGATAGTTGGAGTGCCTGTTTCTGGTCGTGAACATTCAGAACTTGAACGGGTAGTTGGGTTATTTGTTAACACTTTACCTCTGCGTAGTCAGTGTCAGCATCAAGCTGCGTTCACAGACTATCTTGCCCAGGTTAAATCGCAGTGGTTAGGAGTACTTGCACATCAAGATGTGCCATTTGAACATTTAGTAGACGCTCTTGAACAAGAACGGATCGCTGGTGTTAACCCCTTAGTACAGACTTTGTTTACGCTTGACCAACAAGGAGGGGGAGCTGAGCTAGAGACGGTGCAATTTTCCGAGCTTGAAATGAGTCATGACACCGCTAAATTCGATCTCTTGCTCGCGATGGCTGAACGTGAAGGACAGGTGTTTGGTGAATTTGAGTTTGCACTGGATGTCTTCCCTAAAGCGCTAGGCGACCAACTAGTTAATGGCTTTATCCATTTTGTTGGAGAGCTTGTTTTAGCGCAATCGGCATCCATTGCATCACTTTCTTTGGTGTCCGCAGCGCAAGCTGAGCAATTAATGGCGCTGGGACAAGCCGATTTTGAGGCGCAGGCTGAACCTAGTGATCTCGTCTCTGGTTTTGCGCATGTGGTTGCCGAGCACGGCGAGCGTATAGCGGTAAAACAACAAGATAGCGCACTGAGTTACCGACAATTAGACGAGCAGGCTAACCAGCTGGCACACTATCTTATTGAGCAAGGTGTGCAAAAAAATACGCTGGTTGCAATCGCGATGTCTCGCTCGGTAGACTGGATTATCAATGCCTTGGCTATCATAAAAGCTGGCGCAGGTTATGTGCCGTTAGACCCAGCTTGGCCGCAAGAGCGAATAGATTTTGTGGCCGAGCAAGCAGCAATGCAGTTGGTATTTGTTGATAAGCACAGTAAAGCAACGCTCAGTAGTAACCAGTTAACCTCAATTGATAGTAGGGACTTAGCGCTCACTCATTATTCTACCCTTGCGCCGTTTAAGAGTGTCTCATCAGAGACCGTTGCCCATGTTATTTATACCTCAGGCTCTACCGGAAAGCCGAAAGGCGTGATCACTCCTCATCGTGGGATCAGCCGCTTGGTGCTTAACCCAGAGCAAGGTGAGTTAACCCAAAATAATGTGGTTAGCTTTATGAATAACCCTGCTTTTGATGGCGCAAGCTTCGAAATTTGGTCTGCGCTCCTAAGTGGCGCATGCTTAGCCGTGATCTCCCATTCGCAAGTATTGTCGCCCGCTGACTTTGGGCAGGCTTTAGCGAATTATGGCGTTGACTATGGCTTTATGACGGTGGCCTTGTTTAATCAATATGTGCAAACCGACCCGACAATATTACATCACTATCGGGTACTTTGGACTGGCGGTGAAGTGATCCCAATCCGCTATTGCCGTGACTTACTAGCTAGTGGCTATCAGGGGCAATTGTGTAGTGCCTATGGACCGACAGAGAATACGATTTTCTCAACCACATTTGCGCTGACACCAAGTGTTCTTGCTGGTCAAGATGTGCCACTTGGCCGTGCCTGTGCTTGGAGTTATCACTTAGTAATGGATGACCACGGTAGCCTGTTACCATTGGGCGTACCTGGTGAGCTGTACCTCGGTGGGGCAGGTGTCGCCCATGGCTACTTAAACCGTCCAGACTTAACTGAGCAGGCGTTTGTTTTCACCCCATACAGTGAAGAAAAACTCTATCGTTCTGGAGATAGAGTGAGTCAAGATAGCGATGGTGTACTGCACTTTATTGGTCGTACTGATAATCAGGTGAAAATTCGTGGACACCGCATCGAACCTGAAGAACTGCAAGTTCGGGTGAACCAACATGACGCCGTAGAGCTTAGCTATGTTCAAGTTCGTCAAGACGAAGAGCAGGTTTATTTAGCCGCTTATGTGCAGCTAAAACCAGGTCATGCGTTAACTCGCCAATCTCTTCAGCAGTGGCTCTCAGATAAAGTGGCGCACTATTTGTTGCCGTCGACGATTACCTTTGTTGAGCGCTTTAAGTTGAATGCAAACGGCAAGATAGACAGCAAAGTATTGCCAACGCCAAGTGCAGAAGATTGGGGACAATTGGCAAGTAGCGGTGTCTTGGAAGGTCAAGCTGCACAGCTTGCTGATATCTGGCAAGAGCTTTTAGGTAAACAGCCCTCGTTACAAGATAGTTTCTTTACCTTAGGTGGTAACTCGTTACTTGCTATGCAGCTTGTAAACCGAGTAAAAGATGAATTTGATATCGAACTGCCCATTGCTGAAGTGTTCCTAAAACAGCGGTTAGGGGATCAGCTAGCGCTGCTACAACAAGCTCAAAACGATGGCGCGGCAGGGCAACAAGAACGCATCCAAGCCGCTGCTATTGACGCGATACACCCCTTATCGTTTGCTCAAGAAAGACTGTGGTTCTTACACGATATGGAACCAGAAAGCTTAGCGTACCACCTCCCTCTTGCTTACCGAATGCGCGGTAAGGTAAGGCTAGACGCATTAAGTAAAGCCATTGAATTGGTTGCTAATCGTCATGTAGTGCTAAAAAGCCGTGTTGTTTTAGACAATGAGCAAGCCTACCAGCAAGCCGACCCCAGCGCCAAAGTGCCTTTTAATCTGCACTACTGCGCTGAGGATGAGCTTGAAGCTATGATGGCTAAGGTATCCGCGACGCCATTTGATTTACGCCAAGGACCAGTATTTCGTGCTGATGTCTTTATGCTAGATAGCGAGGATGTAGCACTACTTATCAATGTACATCACGCCATGGCGGATGGCTGGTCCTTGGCCATTATTGCTGATGAATTACGACAGGCCTATCGTGCTTATTGTGACCAGCAAACACCAGAGTTGCCGGTACTAAGCTGTCAGTATGGTGATTTTGCTCAGTGGCAAAGATCACATTTTGATGATCATGCGTTTACCGCACAGCTGGATTACTGGCGTGATACATTGGCCGATGCTCCCGATCTGCAGTTATATACCGACAGACCTCGCACGCAGACCCGCAGTGAAGCTGGAGCGACGTATAGCTGCCTATTGCCGCAATCGCTGGTGACAACATTGAATAGCTATGAACGCCAAGGTTATTCCGGCTTTATGGTGATGATGGCGACCTTTGCCACTGTGTTGAGACGTTACTCCGGCCAAGATGACATTGTTATTGGTACTCCAGTGGCGGGCCGAGCGACGACGCAACTTGAGCAATTAGTGGGTTTCTTCGTCAATATGCTGCCACTGCGGTTGCAATTCGATGCGCAGCAGAGCTTCGAGCAGCTGCTGGTTCTTGTACAACGTCAATTGGCAGCGGCGATGGCGAATCAACAAGTTCCATTTGAGCGCATTGTGCAAGAGGTCGTAAAGGTTAGAGATACTAGCCGCACGCCTGTATTCCAAGCGGTACTGTCCTATCAAGATTTGGCCTATGACGGCTTGGAGCTTAATGGTCTTGAGGTAAGCGCCATCGACCCACAATTGGACGTAGCTAAGTACGACTTGCTGCTCAATGTTACGCCTCAATCTGAGGGGACATGGCTGACAATGGAATATAGCAGTGCCTTATTCGATGAAAGCACAATTGCTGACATGATGTCTAACTTTACCGCGATACTAGCGCGTATGTTGGCGCAGCCAACGGCACAGCTTGATAGCTTACCACTACTTAGTGATGAGGTGGCGAGTAAGGTGTGTGAGCTATACCAGCGACCGCGTCAGGACTTTATGTGCGATGAAACGACCCATGCCCGATTCGAACGGATCGCTGCGCAATATCCGCAACACATTGCGATTGTGTGTGAAGGACAATCAATCCGCTATCAAATGCTCAATCAACACGCTAACCGTATTGCTTGGCAGTTAATTGAACGAGGCGTTACGGCGGGGAGTTTAGTGGGTGTCTGTGTAGATCGCTCAATTAATATGCTGATTGCAATCTTAGGTGTGATGAAGGCCGGTGGTGCTTATGTGCCGCTAGACCCAACACATCCGCAGCAGCGTATTGATTATATTGTTAATGACGCTGACCTTACGTTGGTGATTGGTGATACTCAGTACAGCGGGCAATTTAGCACGGTCGAGTATCTCGATACGGCAATGACCATGATGTCTAGCCACAACAGCGATAACCCGCCGGTGCGTTGTCAACCTGAGGATTTAACCTATGTAATTTATACCTCAGGCTCTACCGGGACGCCTAAGGGCGTGTTACTAGAGCACCGCAATGTGGTGCGTCTGTTTGATGCGACCGCTACACGGATCCCAATTACTGAAAACGATGTGTGGAGTCTGTTCTCATCATGCACTTTTGATTTCTCGGTATGGGAGATCTGGGGGGCATTATTACATGGTGGTAAATTGGTGGTGGTGCCTTATGAAACAACACGCAACAGCGAAGCGTTCCATCAACTGTTGTGTGAGCAAGGCGTCACTCAGTTAAGTCAAACTCCATCGGCATTTTTACAAGTGGTTCGAGAAAACCTACAAAGTAGTCAGCAACTGCCAGTGCGCCGCGTGGTACTTGGGGGTGAGGAAATCGATTTTACGGCGCTTCGGGGCTGGTTTGAGCGTTATCAAGATGAAATTGAAATTATCAATATGTATGGGATCACCGAGATCACAGTACATGCAACCCATCGTCGCATTCAAGCTAGTGATGTGCTTGAGCAGACAGCCACTGCCAGCTTAATTGGTGATGGTATAGCCGATCTTGATATTTTGATTTTAGATGAACATCAACACCTAGTGCCTGTGGGCGTAGCAGGAGAGATCTATGTTGCAGGTGCTGGTCTGGCTCGTGGGTATCTCAACTTACCAGAGCAAACCGCAGATCGCTTTATTACAGTCAATGGAGATCGCCTCTACCGCTCGGGTGATTTGGCACGGGTAACGGTTGATGGCGATTTAGAATATCTCGGCCGTTGCGATAACCAAGTAAAAATTCGTGGTTTTAGAATTGAGCTTGGTGAAATCGAGGCCTTGCTAAGTGACATGTCAGGTGTCGATGAAGCGTTGGTCATGGCGCACAAAGAGCCTCAGGGAGGTACTGCTTTGGTGGCGTATATCATGGACAGCCAAGGTCGTGCGAGTGAACAGCAACTTCGAGCCGCGTTACAACAGCGTCTTCCTGAATATATGGTGCCTGCTTATTTTGTGATGATGGAAGCTTTCCCTCTGACTGCCAACGGCAAGGTCGACCGCCGTGCATTGCCTGAACCTAAGGCTGCATTGCAAGCTCGAGTGGGCGAATTGCCACAAACCAATTCTGAGCAGTTTGTCGCCCAAGTATTTGCTGAATTACTCGACTTAGAAGTGGTTTACCGAGACGACAACTTCTTTGAAATTGGTGGACACTCACTGTTAGCAACTCGTGTCATATCGCGCTTACAAAAGCAGTTCAATTACAAAATTGCCATGCGTGACTTTTTCCAAATGGCAACTGTTCGTGAACTGGCTGCTTTGGTTGGTCCTGACGAACCGCTTACGCAAGAAAAAACCGAGTTGGCAGAGTTACCTCAGGTGGAGCGTAAAGCCGCGACTTTGATGCAGCAAAGCTTTTGGATTGCACAGAGCTTGCTAGGTGATAAGAGTGCTTACAACATGCCGCTGGCGTTATTGATTGATGGAACCTATGACCTTGCTCGTATCGAGCACGCGGTTACTGCGCTTTGGCAGGGTCACAAAGCCTTACGTGTGTATCTAAAACAAGACACCCAAGGTCTTTGGCAGCATGCTCGTGAAGCGACTGCGCCTGCGCCCTTTGAAGTAATCAATTTAGGGACAGATAAATCACTAATCGAACATGCGCAACAACTTGGTGCAGAACCCTTTAGCTTTGATGGAGATACGTTATTTAAAGTGGTATTGCTGACCAAAGGTGCGCAGGCGTGCTTACAATTTGTAGTCTCGCATTTAATCGCCGATGGTTGGTCACTGACCATTTTAGCTGAAGAGTTTATGGCTTTATACCAAGCCAAAAACACAACCATGATCAGTGGCTCAGACTACTGGCAGTATCAGGCATTGCCGCAAACGCAGCTTGAAGAAGGCTTATACTGGTGGCGAGGTCATTTGGCTGCTGCACCGCAAAGTCACCAATTGCCGCTACAGATGGAACGAGAGGTGAGTCGTCAACAAGGCGCAAGACGAGAGGTGGTATTAACTCAGGATGTCACTGACGATTTGACCCAACTGGCACAATCTCAAGGCATGTCTAGCTTTATGTTACTGCTGGCAGCTTGGCAGTTGGTACAGCATAAATTCACCGGAGAAACGGACTTAGTGACAGGTTTCCCTGTGTCGGGACGAGATGACGTGGCGTTTGAGCGCACGATTGGTTTGTTTGTGAATACGTTACCACTGCGCGGTCAGTTGGATCCTCAGCAGACGCTCCAGCAATTCTTGTCACAGGTGCGTGACAGTGCATTTGATGCGCTAGATCATCAAACCATACCACTGAGCCAAATTGTTGAAGCTGTTGCGCCCAACCGCTTAGCTGGGATGAATCCACTGTTTCAGATCACTTTCTCGTTGCACAACTTGCCTTCGGATTCGGTCACATTAGACGGGTTAACTATCACTCCAGTTGAAAGTGAACCTGAGAGTGTAAAACTCGACTTATGCTGGTTTGTTCAGCATAGCGACGACGGCATGGTGATCCAACTTGAGTATGATGTTGATTTGTTTGAAGCCGGACTGATTGATAGCTTAATTGGTAGCTATGAATATGCATTAACGCAACTGTCGAGTTGGTTAGCAATGCCTATCAATGAGCTAAGTGTAGTTTCTCCTAAGCAACAGCAAAAACTTAGTCATTGGAGTCAAGTTGATGGTCAGTGGCCGCAAACCGCTACCTTACACGGAGAGTTTGAACGCCGCGCAGAAGTTTATCCCGATGCCGTTGCTGTTGAGGTGTTAAATGGCACTTCGCTGACATATCGCATGCTCGACGAAAAGGCCAATGGCTTAGCACGTGTTCTATTAGCTAGAGGCGTGCAAGTAGGTTCGAGGGTGGCGCTGTGCCTGCCGCGTAATGAACTCAGTGTGATTGCTGCCCTTGCGGTGTTGAAAGCGGGTGCCGCTTACATTGGGTTAGACCCTGAGTTACCAGGCGAGCGTAGAGATTATATTTTATCAGACAGTGATGCTGACTTGTTGCTGTGTACCCAAGAAACTGCTCAGTCAGTGCAAGGGGAATGCTTATTTTTGGATGATTTTGAGCATATTATCGCGTCTATAGAGCGGACAAATCCTCAAATCAAGGTTTGTTGCGATCAACTGGCTTATGTGATCTATACCTCGGGTACTACTGGGCGTCCTAAAGGCACATTGTTACAGCATAGTGCAGTCATGGGCTTTGCCCGTAATTCAGATAATTTACTGGATATTCAAGTTGGTACTCGGGTGTTGCAATTTGCTTCCATCGCCTTCGACTCTGCCGTATTAGAGTTTTGGGCGGCGTTAATGAATGGTGCAACTTTACTGTTAGCAGACAAAATGGCTGTTATGCCGGGCATTGCTTTGGCCCAAACCCTTGAAACCATGCAGGTAAATTTTGCCATCCTATTCCCATCGGTATTAGCCAATACTCCTGTTCATGCGTATCCAGCACTAAACACCATTTTAACGGCAGGTGAAGCGCCTTCCTATGCACTGTTGCAATCTTGGAGTGCACCAATGCGCCGCATTATTAATGCCTACGGCCCGAGTGAAACGGGGGTAGGTGTGTCATTGGGGGATTTTGATATTAGTCGCAATCGCAAACCGCACATGGGGGTCCCACGCCCAGGCAGTAAGTTGTTTGTATTGGATGACCAATTACAACCAGTGCCACCTGGGGCTGTTGGTACGCTATACATCGGCGGTCCATGTGTGGGGTTAGGTTATTGGCGCAAGCCAGACGTGACAGACGCGCGGTTTACCACGCATCCAAGCCATGGCCGTTTGTATAACTCTGGCGACCTCGTGCGCTATGACGGCGACGGTAACTTGGTGTTTATTGGCCGCGCCGATAATCAGATAAAGCTGCGTGGTCACCGTGTTGAGCTTGAAGAAGTTGAGGCGGTACTGTGCAACTTAGCCGAAGTAAGCCAAGCCGCGGTGGTGCCGCAGTACGAAGGCGAAACCGTCACAGCGCTCGCTGCATATATTGTAACCACAGCTCCAGCCGCACAAGTCAAAGCGCAATTGCAATCACTAGTACCGAGTTACATGGTGCCTCAGTTGTGGGGTGAACTTGCAGCTTTACCCACCGACGTCAACGGTAAGATCAAGCGCTCAGCCTTACCCGCTGCTGAGGTGGTGAGTTCTGGCCCAAGGCAACAAGCGAGTGGTCAGGTACAACAAACCTTAATGACACTCTGGCAGGAGATTTTGGGTCATAGCGACTTTGGAGTAACCGACAATTTCTTTGATGTTGGAGGCCAATCGATTCTCGCCACGCGATTACAAGCGGCGATAAATCAAGCATTCGAAAAAGAAGTTGAACTATTGGCCTTATTCAAACACACCACAATTTCGGCACAAGCCAGCTGGTTAAGTGATGAGACAGTTGCAGCTAAGCCCAAGCTAGGTAGTCAAGCTGGTAATAAACGACGCCAAGCGCGTCAACGTCAACGTAGAGGGAAAGAAACATGCTAAGCGAACCAACAACAATAACTGAGCTGGCAGAAGAATTGGAAGACAGTATTGCCATCATAGGTATGGCTGGACGTTTTCCTAAAGCTGAAAATATCGACGCCTTTTGGCAAACCTTATGTGCAGGTCAAAGTGGCATGACAGTGCATCAACTGAGTGCAGAAGAGCAAGCGCAATTGCCAAAGGATTGGGTGCCAGTAACACTGAATTTAGAGGGCGCCGCTGACTTTGATGCTAATTTATATAATTTGTCGGCTCGTGAAGCGGCCATGATTGACCCGCAACAACGTTGCTTTTTGGAAGTGTGCCAAACCGCTATGGAACACGCCGGATATGCACCGAGCCAAGTCGACGGCAAGGTTGGCGTATTTGCGGGAGTCAGTCCAAGCCAATACTTTATTGAAAATGTGATCCATCATGTCGACAGTCACAACGCCATGAGCTTGTTTTCTGGTAGCTTGCCAGACCAACTAGCAACTCGCGTAGCGTGGCATTTAAACCTCCGGGGACCAGCAATGACGCTGGCAACGGCCTGCTCAACTTCGCTTACCGCTTTGTCTGTGGCAGTGCAACACCTTGAAAGCTTCCATTGTGATATGGCGCTGGTGGGGGGCAGTTCGCTTCAGTTAGGAGATGAAAAGGGCTACCAATACATAGAAGGCGCTATCTTTTCGCAAGATGGAATTTGCCGACCATTTGATGAAAAAGCGTCAGGTACTTTGACCGGCAGTGGCGTTGCTGCGGTGGTGCTCAAACGCACCAAAGAGGCCCTTGAAGATGGCGACAACATTATCGCGGTGATCCGTTCCACAGCGCTAAATAATGATGGCAATGAGAAGGTCGGTTATACCGCGCCCAGTGAAAATGCACAGGCAGAATTGGTAATTGAAGCCATGACTGCCGCTGATTTACCCGTTGAGCAAGTTAAATTTGTAGAAGCACATGGAACAGCCACCAAGTTGGGGGATCCAATTGAACTCAATGCTTTGAGTCGCGCCTATGAAGAGCTTGGTGCGACGGCGCAGCAAACCTATGTGGGGTCGCTAAAAACGAATTATGGCCACTTGGATGCGGCAGCGGGGATCGCGGGAGTCATCAAAGCGGCACTGGTATTGGACAAAGGCGTTATTCCACCGATGCCACATTTTGAACAGCCCAATCCTGCCTTTGCAATGCAGGCCAGTCCACTGAGAGTAAACCAGCAAGCGGTTGCGTTAAATCAGCAAGAAACGCTATTGGCGGGAGTTAGCTCGTTTGGTATTGGTGGCACCAATGCCCACGTGGTGCTGCAGAATATGCCTGCTAAAACGCAAGCAACAGCGCAGCTTAATCCGTGGAGTTTTGTACCACTGAGCGCAAAATCAACGAAATCGTTGAGCGATTATAACCAAGCCGTTTTGGCGGAAGCTGAGCGCCGAGGCAATCTGTCTCGAGATTGCGTAAAAACCATGGTACATGGTCGCGAGCGTTATCCGCTGAGGCGTGCAGTGTTATTGCATCAAGGCGAAGTGTACGGACAGGTTGGTGAGCATCAAGCGCAACATCAAGCCAAAGTGGCGTTTATCTTCCCAGGGCAAGGAACCCAATTTGTACAAATGGGGATGGCGTTATATCGCAGTGAGCCTGAATATCGTCGTCACTTAGACCAAGTCGCAGCCTATGCGTTAAATCGCGGTGTAGACATTATTCAGCTATTACACAGTGATGACGCTCAGCTGGCCATCACCAAAAACACTCAGCCAGTATTGTTTGCTGTGGAATACAGTTTAGCTAAGCTGCTGGCTTATTATGGTATTCAAGCAGATGCTTATCTTGGGCATAGCTTAGGAGAGTGGGTCGCGGCTTGTCTTAGTGAGTTATTGTCGCTAGAAGATGCCCTTGGTGCCGTTATTGAACGGGCGAGATTAATGGATAGCATGCCCACAGGAGCCATGCTAAGTATCTCGAAAAGTTGGCAAAGTATTGCGGATTTGATGCCAGACGGTGTTGAATTAGCCGTTGAAAACAGTCACGACACATGTGTTATTGCGGGCAGTTTTGAGGCAATTCAGGAAGCCGAGTTAATCCTATCTGAAGAAGGGCTGTCACCAAAACGCCTAAAGACTTCTCATGCTTATCACAGTCAACAAATGGCTCCCATGTTAAGTGAATTTGAGCGTTATTTGACGAAACTTAAGTTTACTCAACCTAGTACGCCTTGGATTTCAAATAGAAGCGGCGAGTGGGTCGATTTTGTAAAAGCTGCAACGCCCCAGTATTGGAGTGAGCATGTAAGGCATACAGTGAAGTTCGCTGATGGTTTAGCCTTGCTAAAATCACAGCAGTATATTTGCGTAGAAGTAGGTCCTGGGCAGCTGTTCACACAGTTATTGAAGCGACAAGATTATCATTATGGCGTGGCAACCATTGGCAATGCAAAACAGCTTGGTCATGAACAGCAGTCGTTGCTGCGAGCGATAGCTCAACTATGGACGTGCGGGGTTGAACCTAATTGGGACGCCATGTTGGGAGAAGGCGCTTATCAACGTCAAGTAATGCCAACCTATCCGTTTGAGCGTAAAACCTATTGGTGGGGAGAAAAACGCTTAAGCCATATGGAAGTTGCTGCTTCTGTCACGCCAGAGTCTGAACCTCAAGCTCATGGACTCAGCCCTGAAGCACAGATCCTAAGTGTCTTTTCATCCTACTTTGACCGTGATGACCTTACCGTGGAGGACGACTACTTTAGTCTGGGTGGTGACTCTCTACTGTTAGTGAGTGTGTTGAAAGACATCAACAGTAAACTCGGTACCAGCTTAACACTCGATCAGTTCTTGCAAGCTCCTACGGCCAGTCAATTGAGTCAATTTGTTACCTCGCAATCTGAGCAAAAGAATGGAACTGAACTCGCGCTCACTCTGAGTGAAACACTGCAACCTAATAATACCGATGTTCAGGTTGACGCTGCTTTGATCACTGGGTGTACTGGGTTTTGGGGGATCCACCTGCTGCAGCAATTGCTAGATTCGAGTGATAGTACTTTATATTGCTTAGTCCGAGCTGAAGACGAAAGTGCCGCAAGGCAAAGGTTGTATCAAACTGCTCGGCATTATGGATTGCCGCTACAGATCGCCAGCTCGCGGATCAAGGTCATCATCGGTGATATCTGTGAGCCTTTATTTGGTCTGCCGTCAGAGGCGTTTGAGGCATTAGGCCAACAAGTGAGCAAAATATACCATCTGGCAGCTTCAGTTAACCATTTCTATGGTGTTGAGTCATTGCGTGCTGCAAATATTGATAGCGTAACAACTTGCTTGCAATTGGCCGCACAAGGGCCGAAAAAGCGGCTTATTTTCGCCTCTTCCATTTCAGTCTACTCTAACACGGCTTATGTGGGCGAAACGCAAGTTACCGAGCAACCTGAACTGTTAACTGGCAAATTTAGTTCTGGATATGGGCACAGCAAGTGGGCGGCAGAGCAGCTGATCTGGCAGGCCAAAGCACGTGGATTTGATACGCTTGTCTTGCGAGCAGGTAACATTACCGGTCCTCAAGAAAGCGGACAATGCAATGAAAAAGATGCGATTTGGGCACTGGTAAAAGGTTGTATTCAAGTGTCGGCTTATCCTCGTTCAGCGGCAGGATTATATGTTGATATGTTACCGGTTGACCAAGCTTGCGCTATCACTCATACATTGGCCGAACATGCACCTGCAGGCTCGGTATATCATTTAGTACCACATAATTTATTGACCTTCCACGACCTAGCCGAGCAAGCCAGATCATTAGGTTATCCACTGCAAATTCTCGATGACACATTTTGGGAGAAACGGGTAACCCAGATGCTGACAGAAGCGCAGCAGCGTCCGCTATATCGTATGTTGCAGGCGCAAGAGGGGGAAGCAGAGGTCAATAAGCAGCTTCGTTTTAATAACGACTTGCTCTGTGAAACGTTACAAAAGGAGCATCACAGTCTACCAGAAATTAGCGCAGGTACGGTAAACCGTTACATCCAAAGACTGATGGAACGTGGATTTTTACCCTGTGTAACTGAACTTAACAATCAAGAAAAAAGTGCAGCAGTACTGACTGAGGAAGAATAATGGGCGAGCAAAAAAGCACCACAAAAAAGCAAGGATTAGGTAGAGACTTTTGGATTTACCGATTGGGACAAAGCCTCTCATTAGTTGGTGATGCCGTGGGCATGCTGGCGTTAGGTTGGTGGATCCTAGAAAAAACCGGATCGGCTGCTGTGATGGGTACAATGTTGGCCATTCCTATGGCGATAGGGGTTGTCCTAACCCCACTATTTGGTCCCATCGGAGACCGTTACAGTCGTAAGCATGTGATTGCCTTGAGTGACATCATTCGCGCGATAGTGTTTGTCGCTTTGGCGGCCTGTGTGATGTTTGACCACTTTGATAAAGCACTGTTAGTTGCCTTGTTCACTGTGAACACGACCGCTGGGGCGCTCTTTAGCAGCTCGTCTCGCAGTATTGTTGCTCAGCTAGTCGATAAAGCGTTACTCAAAGAGGCCATCAATAAAACAGAGGGTATCAACGCGATGGCGGGGATCGTTGGTGGCCTGCTCGGTGGTGCATTAGTATCTGTGTTTGGTGTGATGGTGGCGTTTTGGGTCAATACGGCGACTTTCTTGGTGGCGATGAGTTGCTCACTGCTGATCCGCGCTAACACAAAAGCCAGCGAGAGTAGTGGTGTGATGGGAGTGAAAACTTGGTGGAATGCAGTATTAGAGGGATTCAGAGTGGTTTTTCAAGTACGCATACTGCTTGGTTTGTCATTGATTGTCATGTTTATCAATTTCACTGTTGCGCCATTGGAAGTACTGGTTCCTTACCTTGTGAAAGAAGTGGAGCAATTGCCAGCTTGGTACGTAGGTTTGCTTGAATCAGGACTGGCAGTCGGCAGTATTTTAGGTGTGGTGTTGTTCGGTTTTATTGCCCAAAAAGTGTCGTTAGACCGCATCATGCTTTTTGCATTTCTACTCCTTGGTGTGTGTATCGGCTCCATGGCATTTAACATTCACATTTACCAAGTACTTGTTTCATTGACGCTAATTGGTTTGGCAACCGTATGGGCAAATGTGGTTCTGTCTTCGCAAGTGATGGCTTCCGTGCCAGATATTTTGCGTTCAAGAATTGGTGCAACACTTGGATTTATGGGTAAAGGGATTGAGCCTGTCAGCATGTCTGCGGTCGGGATAAGTGTAGATAAAGTGGGCTTTTCAACTACATTATTGGTGTTAGGAGCTGTTGCATTAGTGGTTGCACCTTGCCTGTATTTATTGCCGCATTTTAAAACCTTTATGCGCCTAGAAGCCGAACAGGCGGGTGACTTTTTAAAAACCAGCTATCCCGCATTGGATAAAGCCGTTAAAGCAGGAGGTATCTAATGTTATCAGTACGTCGTCAAACTCAGCTTAATCACCTCATTGCTGCTCAGTTTGTAAGCCATGAAGGAATACAGTACCAAGAGCTTGGAAACGGGGACATTCACGTTGCGTATGAAGTGACATCGCCACAACAGCCCGCAATGGTGGTTAAGTTTAGAAAGCGCTTTCCATATGGCGAAGTAGAGAGCCATTCAGCGTCGCTGATTGCCGGAGAATATAAAGGCACGCAATTGTTTTACCAAGCGCTTGCAGGTAGTGAGTTGGCAGTCCCTCAGCAATATCAAAGTGGCCAGTTAGATGGTCAATTTTGGGTCATAGAGTCAAAATTAGAACAGGCAGTGGCCTTTGCCGATTTTACTTCTGAGCAAGCTCATCAGGCAGGTTGCACGTTGGCGAGAGCTTTACTCAGTGCTTATAAAAAGCCAGCGCCTTGTGACGGTATGGGCAAGTTACTTTTGACCACTGAAGGCGGTTTGAAGGGCCAAAATGAAACCGCACAACAGCTTCAGTACCAATTTGAAAAACAACGCTTTATCAATCTTATTAAAGAAATAAGCATAGAAACAGAAGCGACGGCATTAATTGACGCGCTAACGCTGAGTTATGAGCTGCAAGCGTTACATGAATGGCCGCTTACATTGGTAAATGAAGATATTCATCCAGAAAACTTGGTATTGCAGCACAATGGACAACTTGCGGTAATGGACCCGCAAGTATCTATCGATTCAGGACTGCGATTTTTAGCGCACTTTTGGCTTAACTGTGCATACTTTTGGCCGCTCCTTCTAGGCGGCAACATGACACAGCACGATGAGCGAGCTTGGGTCACGAACTTAGCGCCATTAGGGGAAGGGTTTTTGCAAACCTGCATCACCCAACATGTACCAAAAACTGCGTTTTATGCTGAGGCGTTCTTACGTCAGTTATATCTTTTATGGCGTCACCAAGAGTATGTCTGTGGTCGTTCGGAGCAAGGTTCCGACACCGTACTTGGTTCAGTTCACGAGGCTAGCGCTCGGATCCCTGCGTTACTTAATCAATTACAATCGCTGTCAGTATTACTGCTGGAGGCGCACCATGAATAAGCTGAAAACGGTTGCCTTGTCAGGTGCAATTTTGGTTTTTGGTGTGGTCGCTTTTGTTGGACTAAGCGCCCAAGATGAGCCGGATGTCATTGAACCACAGCAACAGCTGCCCGTCGTAAGTGCCATCACAGTGCAAGAAGTGGAAGCACCGATCACCCTAACGACTCGAGGTCGAGTTGAACCTTTGTATCACACTCAGCTGGCGGCGGAGGTGAGTGGTCGGATCGAAGAAGTGGCTACCGAATTTAACGACGGCGACTTGGTCAGTAATCAAGGCCCGTTACTCCGTATTGAACAGCACAGTTATCATGCCGCACTGTTAAAAGCAAAAGCTGAACTTAGCCGCACTCAAGCTGAGTACACTTTGATCGAAGCGCAAGCCAAGGTCGCAGAGCAAGAGTGGCAAGGTGTCACAGATCAAACACCTTCCGATCTTGCGCTTTATAAGCCACAACTAGCCAGAGAGCTGGCAAACATTGAAGCTGCTAAGGCGGACTTGCTGATTGCCCAAAGAGACTTAAACAAAACGGTGATTAGAGCACCATTTAATGCCGTTGTAGCCACGCGCTCGGTGGGACTGGGTCAATACGTCGAACAAGGAGAGGTGTTAGGGCAGTTAATGAGCACAGATATCGCACAGATCCGACTACCACTAAGTGTTGCTCAGCTAAAGCGCGCACCATCACTCATTGGAAAGCGAGTTGAACTTACTTCATCGCTGAGTAAAAAACGCTATGGCGAAATTGTACGTATTGAAAACACCACGGGTGAACATGCGGTAAATCACGTGGTTGTCCGTGTTATGGATCCGTTAGCCTTACATTCAGACCTAGATGCGCTGCGATTTGGTGATTATGTAATAGCAAAGGTAGAGCTTGAGCAGAGTGTCCTTCACACAGCGATCCCAGCTCGATTTTTACGTCAAGGCAGTGCGTGGGTTGTAGATGGCGAGGGCCGCTTACACCACAGGCAATTAACCGTTAAAAGCTTTTATGAAGATCAGGCATTAATTTCGGCTGGGTTGGAAGCGGGTGATCGCTTGATAGTGACTCCACTGCAAAACCCAGTTGCTGGGATGCAAGTTGAAGTCAGACACATCTCATCAGGTGAACAGTGGGTACAGACGGCTACACCGAACAAGGAGATGCAGTGATGCTTCGCAACGTGATTGCTTGGTTTATTAAAAACCCTATCGCCGTCAATTTACTGATGTTGTTTTTATTGATTGGCGGTGTGTTATCGTTTTTGTCTATTAATAAGCAGTTATTGCCACTTGAGCCCAATCAGCAAATTGAGGTCATCGTTGAGTATCCAGGAGCATCGGCTGCTGAAGTAAAAATTGGGGTGACCGAAAAAATAGAGAATGCACTGCAAGGGTTACCTGAGGTGCGCCGTATGGTGGGGCTCAGCAACAAGGAGTTGGCCCGAGTTCGTTTGACCTTGAGTGACGATAGTGATGCGCAACAATTGTTAGCCCGTGTGAAGCGTGAAATTGACGCGTTATCAACACTCCCCGTCGGCATTGAACGTCCTGTGATTGAATATATACCGCCACGCCATACTGTAATGTTTCTAGCCTTGTACGGCAGTGCAGATCAAAAAAATCTAAAAATGGCGGCAGCCAAGCTACAACGGGAACTCTTACTGTTACCTGAGGTGCAATATGTTGATCATGACAGTGGTCGCGATTTTGAGGTCAGTATTGAAGTAGACCCTGATGCACTGAGGCGTTATGGCCTAACCATGACGCAATTGAGCGAACGGATCAATGCTTACTCAATAAACCAAACGGGTGGTTTTATCCGAAATGAGCAAGGTGAAATCACTGTGCGAATGGAGAATCAGGCATACCGCTCAGGTGAATTTGCGACGATCCCAGTACTTACTTTATCCAACGGTGCTACGGTACTGCTTGGGGAAGTTGCCACTGTAAACGACACCTTGGCGGATGGGGCTTTCTTTTCAAGCTTTGATGGTAAACCGGCTCGTATTTTCCAAATCAGTGCCGCCCCTGAGCAAGATATCGCGGTCGTATCAGAGGCGGTTGAACGCTATCTAGCTACGCATTCAGCGTCATTAGAAGCTGGCTTAACGGCGACCGCTTGGCTCGACTTTAATTACTATGTTGAAGGGCGCTTGGACATGATGATGGAAAACCTGTTTGCAGGTGCTTTGTTAGTTTTTGTGGTTCTGAGTTTATTTTTACGTCCTCGTATTGCCATGTGGGTAATGGCTGGGATCCCCATTAGCTATCTTGGCACTATGATGCTGCTGCCCATGGAAAGTGTATCGGTAACGCTTAATTTAATGAGCATGTTTGGCTTTATTTTGGTGCTGGGTATCGTAGTAGACGACGCCATCGTGGTGTCAGAAAGTGTCTATCATGAGTGTGAGCGTACAGGCTATCAACAAGCCAGCGTAATAAAAGGAGTTGAAAAAGTGTCAGTCGCGACGGTATTTGGCGTACTCACCACAGTTACTGCATTTTTACCGCTGCTGTTTGTAGAAGGGGAATCAAGAGAGTTATTTCGCAGTATTGGGTTTGTTGTGGTGTTCGCGATGTTGTTTTCAATCATCGAATCTAAATTGATCTTACCGGCTCACCTTGCTGCGATAGGCCCAAAGAAGCGGGTGACTCCTGTGCTAGATAAACTACGCAACACCATTGCGCTTGGTATGCAGTCGTTTATTCGTGGCGTATATGAACCTGTGCTGCGAACTTTGCTACCAAAACGTTGGCCAGTAGTCAGTGCATTTTTTGCGTTATTTATGGTTGCAATGGGTATGCTCTCAGGTGGTCATGTAAAGTGGATTGGAGATGCCCGTGTTCCTCATGATTTCCCTTCAATTCAACTTCGGATGGAAAGTACAGCCTCTGAAGCCATGACGGTAGAGGCGATACGAGCTTTTGAACAAAGCGTGTTAGATGTTGATAAATCGCTGGCTTCACAATATGGCCAAGGTATGGTTGCCCACACTGCGGTGATCCTTGATGGTCCGCAAAATGCGGAGTTATACGTTAAGTTGGTAGATGATGAGGCGAGAAAATTAGACACTTTTGCATTGGCAAAGCTTTGGAGGCAAGCGCTTCCTAACATGCCAGGGTTAAAAGAGTATCGGATCCAAGAAACACTAGATGGTGACCCTGAATCGCGAGATATTCAGATCAATGTAGTGGGGGAAGTCCCTTTACAAGTCGATGCTGCCGCTAAGCAACTAGAGCAAAAGCTAAACGCCTTGTCTGCGGTTTATGATGTGACAAACAGTCAAAGCAACATGGATATAGAGGTTCGGTTAGCATTAAATGAAATGGGACAGAACCTAGGTCTCACACCAGAGATGTTGATGTCTCAGGTTACCACAGCAATTTATGGTATTGAGGTACAGCGAGTACTAAGAGATAGCTTTGAAGTCAAGGTGATGCTCAAGTATCCGCAAGACTATCGTGCTCAACTACATCAGCTCGATAACATATATATTCACCTAGATGATGGGACTGAATTGTTGTTTACGGACGTAGCCACCTATCAGTTGATCCAAGCGCCCACAGAAATGCGCTCCGATAATGGTAGACAAAATGTTGTCTTAATGGCCTCAGTGGACCCGCTGCTTGCGGACCCTGATGATATCTCAGAGCTGTTAGAGCAGAGTATTCTCACTGATCTATCCACTGAGTTTCCAGGGCTGACATTTAACCTAAACGGTGAGCTCAAAGAGCAACAAGGCAGGATGTCTCGTCAAGCGGTGCTATTCCTATTATCGCTTTTTGGTATTTACGCATTACTAGCCATTCCACTGCGCTCCTACAAAAAGCCTCTACTGATTTTGAGTGTCCTGCCATTTTGTTTCGTTGGTGCCGTATTTGGGCATTGGGTTATGGGACTAGGTATGAGCGTAATGTCGCTATTTGGTGTAATTGCAGCACTTGGTGTCGCGGTCAATGATGCCTTGATTTTATTGGTGGCCCATTCAAAACCGGGCAGTCGCATTGTACAAGTGGCTAGTCAGCGTTTTATGGCAATTACCTTAACGTCGTTGACGACATTTATCGGTCTATTGCCGCTAATGTTTGAGACAGATTTACAAGCACACATGGTGATCCCAATGGCGGTGTCTTTAGCATTTGGGGTGATAGCCAGTTCTTTTGCAACATTATTTATGTTGCCTGTACTACTAAAAAGCGCGGCAGTAAAACACAATAAATCGACTATCGCTGCTGCAAATTTTGACTTGGGTTAATAAGGAAAATTCATGGATAAGTATAAAGTTGACATTGTAGATTCGCTGACAGCTTCTGAGTTTAAGCGCAATTATTTAAAACCAGGCCGCCCTGTACTGATTAAGGGGGCCATCAAACATTGGCAAGCAACCCAAGGGTGGGGAACCCGCTATTTCAAGCAGCATTTTCCAGATCAGCAAGTACCAGTAAAGCGGTTTGAAAAAGGCAATATTATTAAAGAGGCAATGCCGCTTGGAGATTATTGCGACCAATTAGATGCGTATGAGCGAGGTGAAGGGGAGTTTCCAGCTTATTGTCACGATATTCCAATATTTCATGCCTTACCGGAATTGAAACAGGAAATAAATGATTTTCCTAGTAACTTTATGCCAATTGCTTATAGTAATTGGTGGAAATATTGCCAGTTTTTTCTTGGCCCCTCGCAAAGTGTCACACCGCTACATTTTGACTGCTTACTGACGCACAATTTGTTCTTCCAAATCAAGGGGACTAAACGCTTTACGCTACTGCCATATGAAGATAGTCGTCATTGTGGCAGATATGGCTGGCGTTGGTTCAAACTTGACCCCGAGCAACCTGATCTACAGCAATATGCTCAGTACGATAAGGACAAAGCGGTAGTCGTCGACGTGGAAGCCGGTGATATTTTGTTTATGCCAAGCGGTACTTTGCATCATGTTCGCTCTATGGATACCTGCGTGTCTTTTAATATTGATTTTCATAATCAACATAGCGCGTGGCGTGGTGTTAAAGCGCTATACGAGGGCATACCAGTAACTAACTTTTATTACAACTTTTTATGTTTATTAAGGTTGATGAAGCTGTTACCAGAGCGGGTGTTTTTCCGATTGTACAAAGGCTACCTCAATTATGTCTCTTAGGTAGTCAAGAGGTACTGCCAATCTACCTAAAAGTAGCATTGGTAGCAGCACCACTTGCGTGATTTTTATTCTAAGCAAGTGGCGCAACTAGTTAACGTTAAAGGAATAAGAGCATGAAGTTTTCGACCATTGGTGGGGTCATTGTGTTATGGCTATTTTCTTATACAGCAAATGCTGAAGTCTCTGATAATGACCCCTATGATTTTGATTTTAAGCCGAGTATATTAAGTGATAGCCCTAATTTAGGGGCGCTATCAGGATTTGTCCTTCCAGGAGTGATCCAAGGTTTGGATGGGCAATACCAAAAAACCACATGGTATGCCACGTCGACTTTGGTCGGTTTTGCGGGATATGGCCACTACTCTGATCAAGATGATTATATCGATGATGATGATCGAGATAACGACGTATTAGACATTGAATATTTAAATGCCACTACGCTAAAGGCCGATTTCACCTCAAATGTGGCATTAAACAGCATGTTTATGTCATCTTACGACGCGTATCAAAGTCGAGCCAAATACCGGCAATTTGATCATGACGTCACCGTGTCAGCCACGCCAGTATCACAATTATGGAAAGCCCCATTCAAGTGGGAGAATCTATCCAAACCAAGTACTTATATTCCATTGTTATTGGTTGCGGCTTATGTTTCTTCACGCGATAACGTCTATGCCATAGAAAGAGATGATAGTGTTAGTTTGTTTGAGGCACACAGTGCAAATCTTGCTGGCAACCTGTTTACTGCGGTGGGCGAAGAAGCGTTTTTCCGTGGTTACCTCAACACTGAACTAAGCCATCAACTGGGACAACGCTCAGGCCTCGTTGTGTCATCCCTTTTATTTGGTGCTTTGCACAGCGGCAGTGGTAACCAAGCAAGTTTTGGTGCTGCGACGGCGATCGGTGGTTATCTGGGCTGGCTACATCAACGTAATAACTATGACCTAGAACAATCAGTTGCTGTTCATTATTGGATAAATGTTATTGCTGGAATAGCTGAGTTAGAACATGGTGGTAGTGTGCCGTTGTTGCAAGTAAATATGCAATTTTAGGAGCGAAATAATAAAAAGCAAAAAGCAAAATGTTGATATTCTGCTTTTTGCTTTCGTAGTTAACCTGCCAACATAAGGTTATATGGTTATTGTTAATGGTAACTTTTGAGCGGTTTGCTATTAACTATTTTCCATTGCTTTTCGTAGGCTTTCTGGACGCATATCTTTCCAATGCTCGTTAATATAGGCATTACACTCTTCTAAGCTGCCTTGAATATCAATTTGGCTCCACCCCTTTGGTATTGCTTTGGTTGCGGACCAAACTGAATATTGCTTTTCAGCATTAATGAGTACCGTATACATTTCTATTGTGTTTAGCATCGTGTCTCCTTATCTATTGCTTGTTATATCAATTTGCTTAATTAAGTGATCTATTTTGAAGCAAAAAACCTTGTTGATAACACCACTACTGCATCTTATGCACGCTAAGGTACTAACGGTCATATCGGCAAGCCAAAATTTTGCTATTTAGTTGTTCTAAATAAGTAATTTCTAACGGAGTTAGCGTCAGGTGTACTTCTTCAAATTGAGCAAGTATTAAGAAAAATTGGTATTAATGGGCCGTTAGTTCTAAACAATGATTTTTAATCATGCAGTGTCCAACAAATTTATACCCTCGTTTTGGGATCGTTTTTATAAATTTAGGATTACGCATATCATCTGCTAACGCTTTTCGTGCCAAACACACACAGCGGTTTACGACTTTCATCGATTTAAATTTACTTCCCCAAACTTTGACCAACAACTCTTCGACTGATACTGCGCGCTCTGAATGCTCTATTAAATAAAGCAAAGCTTTGGATGCTAAAGGTTCAAGTTTAACGACTTCTTGGTTCTCAGAGAGAATATAATCCTCACCATGATAAAAAATGAATCCTTTGTTTAATTCCATCGCGTTGTCAGACGAATTTGCGGCTACCGTATTCATCTATTAACTCCTTCTTTGAAAACGACTTCCAGCATCTACTTTATTGATGGGGAACAGATTTAGGATCATACCTTTTTATAGTTTGTATCGCTTCGTTATGTAAACAAATTGTGTTACTTATTCTGTGTGAAAAGTGAGATAACAATGGCTGACCAAAAACACGAACCACTCCATAAAGTAGTGGTTTTATAATACTGCTGTATCAAAATTAATACAACAGATATGCGACGAAATGAAATAATCTACAAGTTCGTTTTTCGCATTTAAGCAACATAAGTTAATTTTTTAGTGTGGTGGTTTTAGCTGCATTAGTAATGTAACTGGTGTGATATGAATATTATTCGTGAACCTTATTGCTACCTTGTGCCTTCTTGCTGTCACAAAGTTCCTAGATATAAGTTTAAAAAAGAGTAGGTTACTGCATTCATTTTAGAGCGTTTAACGGTGCTGCTGAAATAAATTGTTCAAAGTGTTCACACCAAATAACAGCACTTTGAAACTCTGCTAAGTCTGCCTGAAGATATCTTGGTAGCACAAATTGTGAAAATTGATTTATTCTTGCAACTTCGAGCATCGTGTGTTTTTGCATTTTAAAGTCTGCTTCAGTTTCAATAAAAGTCTTGGCAAGGTATAGCCGATAATCTGGACCAGGGGCTATTTCACCTGCAAAGGCAATATGCTTGTCTGAGAAATATATTTCACCGATGGCATAGTGCAACGCATCAGAGTCTTTAAGTGCTTTCACAAATTGGCCTTTATGAGTCGCGGCTTTACTAATTGCCTGAATTTCAGCGTTGCTGGCTGCTGGAGGTTGCGTCATTATCGGTAAGGTATACACACCAGCAACAAAGCCGGTGACAAACACCACAATGAGTAATAGTAGGGTAAGAAATGCTCGCAAAGTCGTCTCCAAATGAATCGTAAACCAGAAGTATAGTCAAATAGCGATACTTAGCTATTGGCTGTATCTAATTAAAAAGTTTTAATTTCTATATTTATTGATTGTTTAAAGGATTTTTACTGAATGTAATCTAGTTCTTTATGCATAAAAATGTTTACAAACGGTTGGTTTTTCTAATTGTTAACCATTCTAGAATAAAATATTTTAATTATTTGTTTTATAGTAATAGTTATAGTAATCAGTTGACTATAGCCATCATTGTGATCAGAGATACCTTTAAGTTAGTTTTAAAGTACTAAATGTAACTAATAATCTTGGCTATTGTTATTGTTTTTTCTGTGGATAAAACCCCTCCAAAATGCACAGTTTAATTAACCTAGATACTTTTTTATAACACAAAGATGAAGGCGAGTGTGCCATAGGCGTGCAATGGCCTATCGAGCTTGTGTTTATTGCATTGGAATTCGTAAGACAGGGGTAACTTTCTAGTGGGAAACATCGATAGACAACATTCGCCAACTCTAATCTAAATCTGAGTGGCTTACAACAAAGTGACGATAGTATTGTATTCGATGCTGTACAACTAGCTACTAATCAGCTAACTGTCAGTGATCCCCAACACACGTCACTTTTTTCATTTTAGCTAAACCACAAGACCGCTCACCTTTGCATGGCAGATCCCTACGCCACTGACCAACAGCGGTAGCGGTACAACTATCACGTTGACTGCGTCTGAGGTTCAGTAAAATATCGACTATCAAGGGCAAGTAACTGTCTCTGATGGCTCACTTGACAAAGCAGTGAGCTTCACCATTACAGTTACCAATCAAAGCACATCACCAAATGGTGGCATATGACGTGCCGAGCGAATATATACAGCTGGCGATACGGCGGTGTATCAAGGTAAAAGCTATTGCGCTAAATGGTGGGTAAAAGACCAGAAGCCTGATCAAAGTGATGCGTGGGAGCTAGTTGATAAGTCATAGGTAAGTAACGAATGAAATGCCAATAAGGCGTATACCGGCGGAGGCAAAGTGACTTATCAAGGCGCTGAATACCAAGCTCACTGATGGACGCGTGGTCAGCAGCTAGGCACTAAGTTGTTTGGCGTAAACTGTAACCAATTGGTGGTATTTAAGGTACTGGTAGGTGTGCTATCAGTATCTTGAATGCAGACTGGGTGTCATGAAAATATCCTGCCAGTTCAAATAGAGTAAAACATGATTGATTACACTTAGTGTAATTCTGAGCGAGTATTTTAGAAATGCTGCTTTAGGCACCATGGACGAGTGCTTGGCGCTAAACATCTAGTACGTAATTAAAGTCTTAAAAATATCAGTCACTTGGTGTGAATAAAAAATAATTTTTAATCAAGCAAGTCACCATCAAAAAAAAATAAAATAAAAATCTATATTTCATGTGTTTTATTATTTTATTTTTTAATATTTCGCAACGTTGAATCTTTGCTTTTTTTGTATCTTAAATTTTATGGTTTATATAGTTATTGAACGTTTTTGTTTTGGTGATATTATTTTGTTGGTTTTTCTAATAAAAGGACATTTTATGAAATTAGTATCACTTAGTACCTTGCTTTTAGTGGCAAGCAGCTCTGCGTTTGCAGGTAACCCGAAGAGTGTTGGAGATGTTGTAGCAAGAGACTTGTCAATTAGTGGCTTAGGCTGGGCTGGGCATGTTGGCATTTGGGATGGTTCAAAAGTATTGGAAGTATTGAATGATGACAAAGTGATTCATAAAAATACATTGAGTAGCTTTAAAAGCGCTTCATCATACTGGGGAGCAAAATATGGTCGTGGCTCTCAGCATGATAAAATAATTAATGCTGGGTGGGCTCAAAAAGATTTCGATCCTGAATACACTATCACTGCACAATATAGAGAAGGTGAATGGGATGAAGTAAATGGTCGTCTAGTTAAAATAAAAGCAAAGTTCCGCTGTGATACATTTGTGAACTATTCTTTTAAAAAGGTAACTGGTAGTAACTTGGTTACCGTCTTCACTCCTAGAAATCTATATAATAGTTTCCCTAGCAGTCGATAAGTGAGAGTGGATATGAAATTAAATGCAAGATTGTTACTAGGTATATCTCTGGCTGTTATTTTGGTTGTCCTTTATTTCATATCTACATCAACTGATGAGAACAATATAAATTCGCCAGATAAGCCGACTACTCCTTTTATAAGCCAGTCTGAGCTTATTGAAACTTTACCTGACTTTTATGTAATGGATAAGGAAATAAGCGATGGCGACAAAAATAAAGAAATATTAGCAAATAATTTAGTATCCAAGATTAGGCACAGCTTTGGGAAAAAAGAAATGCTTGATTTTGAAGCTGAGCTTATTGCTATTTTGAAAAATCCGGCAATATCTCGACAAGACAAAATAAACCTTTTATGGACGATGGTTCACCAGCTGGGAGTAGAAACAGAGCAAGGTCTATATGTACTTGAATATATGGCTACGTTAGCGCCGGTTGAGTTGTCCGAGGAGCTTACAGTATTATTCACAAATGTTTCGGCGCGAGCAAAACTGGGCCTTCTTTACGTGATGGAGTCCATTTTACGTTTGGACAACACTGCAGCAAAAGTCTCTGCTGAACATTTAGCCCAAGCTAAGCAGCAAATGCTCGATACTATCAGTGCTCAATTAGTCAATGTAGACAATAATGTTGAACTCGGTTTTTCAATTTTAGAAACTGTGGTTGGATATCTTCCATTTGACCAAGCCAAATTACTGATTGATGACCACTTTATGACTGTATCAGGTGAACAGGGTGAAACCTCACGAGCAACAAAAGCTGGAATTTACAATCGACTCGCTTTGGCTAACCCTGTTTCTCGCAATGAGTTTTTACCGCAATATATTGAATCGTTAAGTGCAGACCCTAAAAAGACGATAGAAAAGGAAGCTTTACGTCAGGATTTATTTAATATTATTAAAATAGATAGATTTATTGCTAAAGCACCACAAGAGTTTAAAAATACGGTAAAAGATTTCTTAGTGGCCGAATTACCAAAGATTGAAGTTGAAAGTACTGAGTTTAATTACGATGCGGTTATGCTATATGCAGATTTATCAATAGCCATGGCTAAGTTGCAAGGAAACGACTTACATAGCAGTGAGAGCTTATACAAAAAGCAAATAAATAATACCACTAACCTACTTGAGCAAGCCATTCTATTAAGCCGCTCACCTTATGAATTAAACACATTGTTACCTGATGAATATACCCGGTTGCAGATCCGTGAGCGTTTGCGAGCAGAGGCGAAACGCTTGGGTGATAGCTCTGTTTACTCAAGCTTGTTAAGAGACGTTGCTAAGCAGTTGTAAGTGCTGATTTTTCCCTCATCAAATGTCACCCTTGGCTTGATGAGGGAGGATTTTTACTTGTGCAAACCTAGCATAAAATTCAGGTACAAATGTCAGCACCACACATTCTTAGTCGTAATTTTGTGGCTGGAGCTTACATTAACTGCTGTGGTTTGATTTCAATATTAGCGCTATCAGAGCTTACCCATACCTCGCCATCTTGAATAGTAATAGTAAGCTTAATGCTGCGATCTGCTAACTGGGCTAAAGCCTGAGTCGCACTATAATCCAAGCTGAAAATACTCAGATTGTTAAAGTCGTATAACTTAGGCTGATGTTTTTGCCACCAAATAGCTTGATTGTTCTCACCATAAGTATAAAGGATCACTCGCTTTGATTTATTGCACGCTTTTTTAAGGCGTTTTTCATCAGGCAGTCCTAGTTCAACCCAAAGCTCAATCTCTTCGCTGTAATTCTTAACCCATAGCTCAGGTTCATCATCAGCACATAAGCCCTTTGTAAACTCAAGTCCTTCACAGGCATTTAGTGCATAAGCAAGTAGCCTGATCATTAAACGTTGCTCGTTTTCAGAGGGGTGTTGAGCCAGTGTTAAATTAACATCTTGGTAAACATGCCTGTCCATATCACTGAGAGATAGTTGGGCTTTGATAATTGTAGATTTGAGCGCCATAAACTTGCTTAAAAAATTTTTGCGCCAGTATAGCGGATTTTATACCAGTTGTATTAAGTAAATGCGTTATTTTGAGGCAGGGCAATAGCTTAAGTAGCACCGCTCTCGCGTCCTGCTATCGCCAAGTTACTTATATCCATATAGGCAAGGTAAAAATTTTGCTGTTTAGTTGTTCCAAATGAGCAATTTTAACGAAGCTAAGAGAGTATTTAACCCTTCAAATTGATTAGAGAATTAATTCAATTGGTATTTAATCAGGGGTCGAAATAACAACACTACAGAATGCGATTGTGGATATGAAACACAGCCTCGCAATGAGACTGTGTTTGTTTGAATTACCTAACGTCCTAGCAGTTAATTACAGCTACTTGAGATATTCCAAATATTGGGTAACGACTCTTTTAGTGTGCTTACTTGAGCACAGTCGATATTTGGGTTTCCATATAGACTTAAATAATTCAGATTGGTCAACTTGAATAGCGGCGACAGATCTGAAACGTTGGTATAGTTCAACTCTAAGCGGGTAAGTTCGGCATAATCTTTAAGTGAGCCATAGTTTGTCAGCTTGGTGCTATCCAAGTCTAAATAAATTAAGGTAGTAGGCAAGCCAAAAAGCGCGAAGTCATATACGGTTTGGCGATTTGTATTTAATTCAAAGGAGGTCAATGATGGAGGGAGTGTAGCCTTAGCCGTTAGTTCACCCGTGAGTCTGTAGATATCTAGACTTTTTAAGGTGTGTAGCTGAGCTAAGCTAGGATCCCGCAACAACGCACTGTTCACGGAGCCACTTAGTGTTAAACTATTAATAGCTTCAAACTGTGTAATTCCATTTAATGATTCGATTGCTGAGCCATCACAAGAGAGTGAGGTATTACGTACAGCATCTTGGTATCCGCGCTTTTCAATACATTGCTTAAATGCTTCATCGGTAATTAAGCTCAAATCGACCGGCTTCATAATACAGTTATAGTTAGAAACACTTGCTGTGACACCATCAAGAGATTTTAATAGCTCCTGATCATCACAATAAATGGCACTACTGTTTATTTCAAGTCTTTCCAGTGTGTTTAAACTGGCAAGCATGTCAGCTCTAAAAAACGTAGAAAAGTTGCTTAGTGTTAATGACTTAAGTTTAGTTAGTGATGCTATCTCTGAGATATCAGCCGCTTGAGCATAGTCAATAAAGAGGGTGTCTAAATTGTCAAATTGAGATACATGGGTGATATCTTCTAGTTCTGTAAAGCCGCCGATCTTTAGCGATTTCAGACTTGTGTTTACACCTAAAGCGTCAAGTGTTGTGATTTTGGTTTTATTACTATAATGGTATACTTTTAATAACTCAGCTGATTCGAGCGCAGGAAAGTTAGCCAAGTTGACCATGTTTGAATAGCTGTTACCTTTTACGTTTAATGTCTTTAAGTTCGGTAATGTTGCCGCATTTGAAGCCTCAACGAAACTAACGTTCAGGTTAACCTTCTCCAATGCTTGCATTTTACTTAACGTATCTAGTGCAAAGCTTGAGTAATCGTTGTAGACGGTCAGGTCGCGCATATTTTCAAGCTCAGATAATGCGCTAAAATCTGTGTTATTATCCAGTCTACGAATGTACAGTTCGATTAGGTTTGGTGTGAAACTTAGCCAGCCTAGGTCATTAACACTGTGTAACTGATTGAGCTTCAATGATGTTAGCTTCGGCATCATTTGCAAAAACCGAAGAGAAGAAAGGTTCAGGCTCTCCAAAGATAAGGATTGTAGTTCCGTAAAAGTTGAAAGCTTGCCGGCATTATCAACGGTTAAATTGCCTAATGACAGAGAGGTCAGCTTCGCATTACCACTGATGTCCGCGATATCAAGCTTAACATTGTCGGAATAAGTACGAAGATCTAGTTTTTCCAACTCACTAAACTTTTCTAAGAATGAGAAATCTTCAATCTGCGTCCTGTTGAGTTCAAGAGTTGTCAGATTTGTTTTAGCTTCTATTGCCGTTGAGTCAGCGGCTTCGATATTATTAAGTGTTAATGCTGTGAGGTTAGGTATAGAGTTTAAAAATGACAGCGAGCTCAGATCGTATATATATGTCAAAGATAAACTTTGCAAGTTACTAAAGCGTTTTAGAGTATTTTTATCATCAATGTCTAGAGTACGTAATGCCAAACGAGTGAGCTTATCACTTGGAAGTTGACTAAGCTGTATCGTTTCATATTGGTTACTGTCGTTGTCTATTTCAAGCGTATGAAGCTGTGCCAAGCCTGATAAATCTAACAAAGAAAAATCTAGGCGTTTACTATAATTATCACTTCCTTGGGCTTCAACAATAGACAATGACTCAAGTTTATTGAGCTTACTAATTTGTTCTAAATGTGCATCATTATTTGAGCTGTGCTGGGGCGCGGCAAACGCGTTATCGAGCTTTAACGTGGTGAGCGTAGAAATTTCAGCTAACTCTTCAAGATTATTCAGCTCTGCGTTTTTAATCGCCACCTTAGATAAACCACTAATACCAGAGAGCCCTGCTAATGTTGCAATTGGGTAGTCTGTACAATCAACAACAGAAATACCCACGTCTTGATGTGTATCTGATAAACATTGCGCCAGCGCTGCGTCTGAAATCGTTAAACTTGAAAGTGGAGCGTACGCACTTAGGTTGACCGTTAATTCTTGTGAGCTTGCGCTTCCTTTATCGTCGGTAGCTGTTAGCTTAAACGTGAGCGTAGTTGTTTCATCAATATCAGGAGCTCTAAATTCTAACGTTTCACTATTGTTGTTTGCTAGCTCAACAGTTGTACCTGCTGTTTGTTCCCATAGAAATGTTGCAATACTGCCATCTTCGTCATTTGCACTCGCTACAACGGTGATATTGTCTCGTTCCATGGCGGTGACTGGGGCTAGACTTGCAATAACAGGGGCTTTGTTTGTTGGCGGAGGTACAGTGGTATCTGCATTATTTTTATCGCTACTGCCCCCGCCACAGGCTGCGAGAGTAGATGCTAGGAGAGAAGCGAAGATCCCTTTGTATATAGAGCTTTTTATCATCTTGATATCTTACTTAGTGTTATTGTTAAATTGTTTATCCGGCGTAGTGTACTTGATTAGGGTAAATGTTTCCAATAAGTGCACAATTTAATGAGGGCCATTAAGGTGAAATGAGGCTTCTTTAGCCTCATAAAGTAGGGGAGAGTCGGTGTTAATCTACAGTGGCGATGGCTGATTCAACTCTATTTTCACATAAGGTTGTGCCGGGTAAAGTTGCACAGTATTCTCCCGCTTGCTCTAAGCTGATACGCTGGTTTTCTCGAGCTTGAAGGCGAGTATTGAGCTGTGCAATTTCGCTGGGATCCTCAGATACAGCTCTAAAAGCAGTTAAGCGTTCAATTTCATCGTATACAAGGTCCTGATAACCCCTTAGTCGAGCCGATAGAGCAATATAACGCTCTGATATTGCTGGTTGGCCTGCGTAAGCTAGGTCATAGTGGCCGGAATCCTCATAGCTTTCGACTTCGTATTTTAAAACGTTTAAATGTTCATCTTTAAGGTCGTCTACATAATCTCCACCATCTAACAAATAGCTAAATAAGTTGTCTGCGTATGTTATGCAAGGAGTTAGATTATCGGTTTTGCAGTGCATTGTGCCATTTTTAGTTAGCCTTGCCAGCTCTGGTGTCATGCCACCGTCGGTATTTACTTGAATAGTGTATACAGCATCTTTGGTTGCATCTTGGAACACTTTTGTTTTGGTAAATGTTTTACTAAAAAATAAAAATTTTACTTTGATTTTAGTTTGAAACCATTCGTATTTGGTTTGATCTGCAAAGTGAAGTTTTGCAGTGACATAAATACGAGAACCTAGCTTTATATTGTGGATAAAACTATCGCCGCAGCGACCTCTGACTTCAGAGGGGCTGGTGTTCAATAGGTCAGAGATGTTGGGCTTTGTAGTTCTATTTTCAAAGTTGTAGCTGCCTTTTTCATAAGTTAACTCGACCGCTGAAGCTGCTGAATTTCTATTTTTGGTTACTTTTCTGCGCATGGAAAATTTGGCTGAGCCACCAAAAATAACCAAGTTGATACCAGCCTTTACACTACCAGTAATGGTATTGATCATGGTGTCAGAGTCAAAATCGCCACGATAAACCAAGTCGCCCATGCTGCCGCCTTGAAATTGCCATTGACCATCCAAACAGGGCTCTAAGGGAATGCCAAGCGTTTGTTCGAACCCTTGACCTAGCGTTTCTTTTGCTGTGTTTAATGAGTAGTAGGTGTGTGCATTTGCAGTAGAGCTCAACAGGCCACAGAGCACTATTAGTATGGATCTTAAGTGCATACATACATTCCTGTAGGTGAAACCAATTGACTTAATTCGCTGCGCTTTGGAGCTGATCCAACTGCGTTAAGCCACATTTATATTTACTCATATCAAAATGGCTAACGTTAACTTTGTTGCTGAGGAGTGCTCTGCTTCCAAGCTGCTTTTTAAATCAATACAATCGGTATGATTAACGGTATTAGGGGTATGCTCACGGCGACGCGCAAGTATACCCCAGTGAACAAATGGCATTTAGTTTTCGAAGGCTGTCCCGTAAGTGGGCAGTGCCGATTTACATGGCAGCCACACCATCACTCCAGCTGCTGGGTCGTTAGCATCAACAAAAGACGGTGCCCAACCAAGCTGTCTAAACCCGAGTGAAACGTGATTTTCCTCGACACCGAAGTTTGCCGTTGCTTCTCGCGCATTTTCACATTTGAAATATTGCGTCATATTATCTGAAGGAATATTCAAATCAGCCAGCGTGTAATTCTGAATACAGCCAACACCGCTGCCACTACAGGTATTTTGATAATCATTCCAGGCATCTGTACATGCTGTACCATAAGGGTTATCACGACAAATTCTGGCATACTGCTCGTAGATCCACGCATTGTTATACGCCGCGGTCTGCACCCCTTGCGCCTTTTGTCTTTGCTCATCATTCATCCAACTGGCGTATTGTGCAAGTACGCCTCTAGCACGATGTTCATGATTAACTGACTTTTTAAATTGATCTTCCAGCCACAAAGTACGGTAGGTCGTTTCAAAACGAATATCTTTATTACCAGAATCTAAACGACGAACATCTTGTGAGCTGATCTCGTATGGAGTCGCTTTGTAACGCACTACGTTGTAATCAGATAACGCATTAAACTGATCACCAAAGTCATTTTTTGCATAATTTACCGCTTGCTCAAACAAGGTAAAACAAGGTTCGTAGTTATCAAGCGAACAGGTGATAATATTGTTTGGAATGATGCTCAACAGTTGTTTCGGATCACCGCCTTTTTGTAACGCCCTGACGGTAATTCGGACACTCTTTTTGAGATCTTCATCTATATAGTTAAGTTTACCATCAACGCTTATCCCTATATTTCCAGCACCGTAGCTGACGCCTAAGTAACCGCCAATCTCGCTTTTATGCTGCTCACTCAAATATTCAATTTTCATATTAATGAGTAGCTGAGCACCATATTCAATTTCACTGATAAACGCATCGCCAGCCATACTCATTAGCTTGCTTTGATATTCATTGGCTAATGTGTTTCCTGATGGAGTCAGGGTATAACCGATATTAGGATCGTCGGGCATGAGCACACGCTTTTTCGGTGTTAATGATGCCTGAAAGGTGTAAGTATTTGAAAACTCAGTAGAGGACATTTCTTTAGCTAAGTGGCCTCCAGCTTTGACGCGAATGACGGGAAAGCCTACATCAACATCAACATTTCCGTTTAGTTGGCGCAGAACTTCATCGTAGCTGCCGTTATTAACGAGTTCGAATTGTACGCGGGTATTACCAAGAGTTTCTACGGTTTCACCAGCAACAGTTTGTACATTCAGAAATCGTTTCTGGTCGCTATTAAACGCGGTACCCAATACCACGTGATCATTCATCAAGCCGGGTATTTCACTTTGAAACGTATTTACATTTTGTGCTTTTTGCATCAATGTGGCTTCATTTACAAAGTTGGTTTCAGCCCAAACAAATGGAGCTGAGCTTGCAAGTAGTGCCACGATAGTGTTTTTGTATAAATTCATGTTGCCACCTATTACTTCACGTAAAGGAGGTAATCTTCTACCTCACCTGAGTCTACTTCTTTACATGCGTCATTACTGCCACCTAAGTAGTCCATAGTTACGCGCATTTTTGTCATTCCTTTCTTCGCTCCTGTCGGAGGAGTGATTTCAACTTGTAGCGCTTGTTCAGAGACACCTGCAAATAGCATCTCTTTGCTATCTTTAAAGTCACCATCTTGGTTCCAGTCAATAAAAACATGCCAAGTTTCAGGGTATGTTTCAGCACCACTGAACCCTGGAGTAAGTGTCAGCTGGTAGCTTTTGTCCGCATATATTTTTGCCGTATCACCAACATAATTACTGTAGAAAGTATTGCTACTGGTGTTATCGAGATTTGAAAACTTCACCGATTTGATGTGTTCATAATCGCGCTCGCGCGAACGAGTCTCACAATAGTTAGGCATTGCTGGGGTGACCATTACAGCGCTGATACGGTAATCTGAAGGGATTTGTAAGCAGGAGGTTGTTGGAGATATGCCAGCAAACCAATTTTTTGGGTTGGCGTTGTCTTCATCCCCAAAGGTAAGGTACTTCGCATCATTTCTCAGCGCGCTATTCTTATACAGCATGACTTTTTTGAGGTTAGCAATTTTTTCTTCGTTGGGAATTGGGGTTGTGGGATCAAAGATATTGTCAGAGACTTCCACCAGTAACCCCGGATAGCATTTCTCTAACCATTGAAAACGCCCAAGCGCCTGCTGGGGAGTTAACACATCACGGGATTCAAATAGCGTTGTATTTGCCTGTACGGTCGGCGCAATAATGGCCGCAACAGAGGCAATAAATGTGCTGGTAAGCATGACTTTTAACATAGTCTTATTCCTTATAATTCTAGCCATTTGCGGTCATACTGATGAACGCGATCACGGGTTTGTAGCTCTCTATCGCGGCAGTAATTACCAATTGGATTACGTTTACAATAATCAACTGCGTCAGCAAGGATGAACGAATTGAATAACGCATTATCACGAATGGTTTCTAATGCTGTTCGGTGTGCGTTATTGAGCTCACTTGCATAGTAATTCAGGAGGTTGTCGGCGCGACGGTTATCAAGGATCGCCTGCACCCAATCATCGCTCATATTTTTAAGTGCCAGTTTGGTTAAGATACTTTTTGCAGGGTAGATATCATCTGGTACCAATGCAGATAAACTTGGTCCTGAATCGGTATAGCTTTCAGTGAATACACGGCTGACGTTATATTTGTCTAAAGTGTCAAATTGAGTGACATAGTTGGTTTTGATGTAATCAATACTGTTTTTGAACACATCGAAACATGGTGTAGGATTTTCCATCGTACAATTTACGAGCTGGTTTGGGATCACCTTCAGTAGCTCAGTAGGGTCACCACCAAGCTGCAACGCTGAAACGGTGATTTTAATATTACGTTTTACGTCTTCATCAACTTTTTGTAGTTTACCGCTGACACTGACTTTGCCGGCCCAGTCAACACCAAGCTGGCCTCCCCATTTCACCTTATCTTCATCATTTTTATATTGAAATTTGAGGTTAATCATCACTTGAGAGCCATACTCAATCGTTGATACAAACTCATTACCAATATTGTTAAATTTGTCGCCAGGATTGGCGTTCGCTAAGTCCAATGCAACTTGAGTTGGTCGAAAGCCAATTTGCGGATCGGCAACCAGCATGCGTTTTTTTGGCTTCAAAGAAAGAAACAGAGTATAAGTACCGGTGTAGTTATCAGCGGCGTTTTGCTTGGCGTAGCTGGCTCCGACTCCAACTTTGATAACGGGAACATCTAGTGCTGCACCTAAGTTACCGTCCAACATACTAGAGAGTTGGCTATAACTCATGTCGACGCCAACGACAAAATCCATTTCAGTGTTACCATAGGTCTCATCAACCATTCCTTGTACACTTTGCAACGCATAAAAGCCTTCTTTTTCGCTATGATATGCAGTGCCCAATGTTACCGAATCTAGGTTTGAATTGTTTTTTTGGGCAGTGAACTCTTTGGTATCAGCTGCGTTTGCTGACAAACTACAGGCAAAAAGTCCCACTACCCCCATGGCCTGTGCCAATGGAGAATAACTAAATTTCATATTGAATTCCTTACAGAGAAGTGTGACCTTTCAAGCAGAAAGGTCACCGGGTAGTGATTAGTTCAAACTATTGATGTAATCTGTTTTCCATTTCTCAGGAAGACGTTGTAGGATTTCTTCTTCTGACATGCGAATTTCCTGATCTTTATAGTTAAACTCATCTTGAGTTGCTAAATCACCAACCGCCATACCGTTGGCAAACATGGCAAAGTTACGAGACTCAGACAATACAGACTCCGCTGTTGGCGCAAGTTTTAAGTTGTATATCTTGTCTTTATATTTTTCTTTGGTTATGTCTGTGACGAGTACAGAACCCCCTTCAGTTAAAATACGGTCGCCCACTTTAAGCTCTTTTGCCCATACTATGCCTTTGTTAGACGTGGAGATTGGGTGTGTTTCTGTCATTAAAATATCAGAGCCATCTGCACCTTTAATGCGGTACATTTTGATAGCTTCGATACCGACTGACACATCGACCACTTGCATCGGCTCTTTCACATTTGCGTTGGAAGCCAATGCCCCAAGCACAAGATCTCCTTTACCGATATTTTCAATAGCTTGCTGAGAGCCATCTGCCATGGTGATTAACGTACCTTTTGCTAGGCAGCTATAACCCAATTTCATCATAGGTAGTACTTCACTATAGAAGTTACCAAAACGCGTTGACGCCTCAGACGTTAATGAAACTTGGAAAGCCACCGGCCCACGTCGGCCTGTTTTGAAATATGGGTTCCCTTTAACTGCAAATGTCATGTACCAGTTTGCTGTTGCAATATTGGAAAACAATTTCGCGTTGCCAAAGCGTCCTTCGTTGCGAGGGATATTCCAGCGAATAATGGATTCTTTATTGACCGGATCGACTTCCACGTCTAGATAGTCAGAGAATTGCTTGATTGCATTTTCGATACCTCGGTAGCTTTGTTTTGTTGCCCCACCGTATACCCCCTCTTGGAGGTAGATATTAGTAGGTTCATCAATACCATTTGGTAACGCGCCCTCAGTAGGGTAGATCTCTAAAATTTCATGAGGGACACGAAGCTCACCATTGAACGGAATATTTACATCGGTGATTTCATTTGGATCGCCAACTTGATCTGGCATGTAATCACAGTCTGAGTGTTGGCGGTTTAAGCAAACTTTAATTACTGCGTCGTTATTTTTATCTATTGGTGCCGTTGCGTTGTATTGAGGGCGACCATCATAAAGCGCTGGTGTAATACCCATTTCTGCTACACTGGATTTATTTGTACTGTCTTTAGCAACCGCGCCATATATTGTCTCAGCGTGTTCCCATGAGAATGGGTACTCAGTATATTTTATGGTCGAGCTGATGGTGCCATCTTCATTCTCTAATTCTACAAAAGAGCTAGCATAGATAGTGTCGATGTTTGGAAAGTGCTTCTTTAAAGACTTAAGTGAAATAGTCGAAACAGCTGTGGTATCTTTACCGTCAAGCACATTCAATGTAGACCCCGCTGGTGCCAATTGGTTACCGTGCTCATCTTCAAGTAGTAGGTCAATATAAGTCGCTTTTGTGCCTCCAAACCGTGTGCTTTTTGCTCTGACAATGATGTAAGGCTCATTGGTATCTGCTGAGATAGCCAAGTTCATATCCATAAAGAAATGTGCTTCTTTGATAATATCAACTTCTGATTCACTTACCGGTGGTGGCGTTGCTGTCAACTTCGCTGTTTTTGCTACGAGATGTTGCTGTTTGGCAACCTCTAGTGTTTTATGTAGCTGTGGGAACTGACTTTCTTTTCGCCCAGCTTGATTGAGGCGTGATGTAGCCAACTTATAATGAAGCGGGTTACTCATGTCTAATTTACGGATCCCGAATTTATCGGGCGTTGTAACTGCTTGACCATATAAAGCAGCAGGCCCTGATTGAGTTGACACTATACTACTGTCTAAGTGCGACTCGTTGATAGTGTTGGCTGCTACTGCATTGCTGACGGCCAGCGCGACTGTGAGCGGAATGAATATCTTTTTGTTAAACTTTTTCATATTATTTTCCTTAATTCTTATAAATTTCTACTAAGTAGTCTTCAATTTCTCCGCTCCCCGAGGTAGCGGCACTGCTATAGTCAGAGCAAGGGTCAATACTATTTACTCTGCTAAATCCGTAGTACTGCAAAATTCTCATTCGTGTTGTTGTGACAGGTTGTGAGAGTTGATTACTTGGGATACTAAACTCTCCCTCAACATAGCCTTTACCGTAGTCTTGGTTTGTTTGATCAAAGTCCATAATGAGTAATTCAGACTTGTCATTTCTCCAATCACCATTGCCAAACTGGCCGTCACCATTGAGGTCTATCCAAACATGGTAATTTTCCGCGAATGCCTCACTACCGGCATAACCTGCTTCAATTCGATAGGTATTATTTTGTGTTGCGTATAGCTTGATGGGGTTGTTAGGGTTTACCACACCAGCTTGTTGGTTATTATCAAATGGCCCATCTTGGTTAAAGGTGATGTTTGCAATGTGTTCATAATCGGTCAGACCGGCGGCTGTGCAATATTCAACAGGCTGCGCAGACTCAAGCGTTATCAACATATTCTTGGTGCCTGTCACTCTATCTCCCCAGTCATCCCACCAAGGCTTGTCATAACTGATTGAGAGACTGGCACTAAACGCTCCGGCAGACTGATATATGTGTTGTGTATCTTGGCCAAAGTCGCCATGTTGGGTCAGCGTAGTACCGTCGCCAAAGTTCCAGACTAGGGTGACATCTGGGTTGCGTGCGGCATTATCTGGTTTTGAGGTAGTGTTATTAAATGTGACTTCAAACGTACCATCACTCAACTCTGTTACTGTAAAACTGACTTCTGGAGTAAAAGAAGATTGGCCTATTTTTACTGCTTTACTGAGCGCTTGCTCGCCATCTTCATGGCGTATGGTTAGCGTGATCGTATATTCGCCATCATTTTGATAGGTGTGCTGGGTATTTTGCACCAACGAAGTCGCACCATCTCCAAATTGCCACTCCACGGTGCTTCCTGCTGGCATCACACTTTGGTCAGTATTTACAAACACAGTGTTGCCTGAAACACGCGGAGTAAACAATGGTGTAATCGTGGTGCTAAACGGTACTTGTTTATTCCAGCTACCGATTTCTTTATTAAATCTGTCGTACGCTTTTACACTAACGGCATAACTTCCTGATTTTGCGTAGGCATGTGATGGCGACATTTTCGAGCTTGTTGCTCCATCTCCAAACTGCCATTGCCAACGCTTAACGCGATCATCAACAGTGTTATTAACAAAGTTGATCTGGTTGACACCTTGATTTGCAGCGATCTTCATCTCTACTGGATCGTTATTTTCAATTAACTTGACGGTGTAGTCTTCGATTTCACCCCAAGAGATATCGCCGCATGCCGACTTAACAATTCCAAATGACACCATGGTACGAATGCGATAAGTTTGGTTTAATTCGCCGCTTAGTGAAATATCTCCGCTCAACTGTGTTTTATTGCTGCCAAAAAGTGCCAGCTCTTCAGTTTTATGAAAGAGGCCGTCGTTATTCCTATCCAACCAGACATAAAAGTTTTTAGTTTTATCCTTTGTATCTGGATGAGGGGCTGCCACGAGTGTGATGTTCAGCGCTTTTCCATCTTTAATATCAATGACATTGCTTGAGTAATCACTGTAATTACTAGAAGCAGATTCATTTATGTAATCATTCAATGTGACTGAAGAAAGGTAGTATTTACTATGGTTAACCCCTTGTGCCGAGCAATAGTCAGCGTACACGTCAATAGGGAGTGTGTAGGTATCTGACTGACCAGATGGGTCGGTTGCTTTCAAGGAGACATCATACTTTCCTGCGGCGTTATAGCTATGGCTGATTTCAAAGGCACTATTGGTTGCGCTACCATCTCCAAAGTTCCATTCCCATTGCCAACCTTCACTGTTTTCTGCGGAAATGTGCTGTCCATCTTTTCTGGTTAAGTTCTTAAAATCAAAAGATAAAAATTTACGATCAAAGTTAAGCTCGGACTCTAACCCTTGATTAACTGTTAGCTTAATTCCCACTTGTGAAAAAGCTTTACGAACATGGTTTTTCAGCTCAGAGGTTTGCCATTGGCTTCCGTCTTGCTTGCTGACGCCGTCTTGTCTTAATCGATCGCTTATACTGCTGGCTTGTCGCATCACGCAATCTGCGGCTGTAAGATAGGTGCTGTTACTCGTCCAACAGTTTTTGTTAGCATTGGCGAAAAGAATAAAAGAATATTTGGTATTCCATGGCGAAGGTTCATTGGCAAGCTCTGCTGTAGAGAGATAGTAGAACGCCTTATTAAATACACCGGCACCATGGTGAGACGTGATGGAGTCATCATAATCATCTATATGATCAATCGAGTTGCCATCGAGGGTGGGGGTTTTGAAATAACGCAAAGCATCACCGAGCCGAAACGTTTCATGATTACTTTTCCAGTCATTGACACCGGAATAAAAAAACTCAGCTGCTTCTCCAGCCATATCTGAAAATGCTTCGTTAATTGCTCGAGCCTGCCCAGTGAGCATAGACTTTGGTGTATTTGACCCATATTCTTCAGTAAAGCCATGAGCTATTTCATGCGCGACTACATCAAGAGAAACCATAGGGTAAAAGAGATAATCACCATCACCAAAATACACTTCACCACTTTCATAGAATGCTTGGTCCATGTTTAGGCCGTAATGGACATTTTGAATGATCTTTTTATCAAAATAGGGTTTCTGACCGAGGTAAGCTTCAAACATCAAGCTCGCTGTTTGACCAAAGTGGTGGGCATCATTCAATGCCGAACGAGCGCCATGATATTCTTTATAGTCGTTTCTTGTTGAATTTGAACAATCGTAGCTATAGGGGACACTTATCTGTGCCGTACTATGATTGTAGTTGCGTGTTTCAACATTTTTTGCATCGAACAAGCAGTTGGTTTGCTGTCCATTTGCTTGCATAGACACAACAAAAGTTTTTGGTGGGTATGATACATAGTCGGCTTGTTTGTAATCTTGACGAGAAACTTTGTCGTTTCCAGACGGGCCACTGCCACCTTCATGAACGATTTTTTGTAATACATCTGCCTGAGTTATAACTTCGTTGCTGGTGAGATCCACAAAAGTTAAAATTCGTTGAGGCTGATAAGGCGCTGAGTGAAAGTCAGTGAAAAAGCTTACTTTTGCCGCATGTCGGGCTTTGCCTTGATCATCAATGTATATCACCTCTTCAGCATGTTTGCGTTTAAAAATCCGTGGGCGCTCTGCTGGAAATTGGGCAATAACAGCGGCTAAAGCATCTTCCAGTTGCTGCGCTTTTACTTCAGCAATGTGAGGAATATCTTTTTCAATATTAACGATAATGTCGCCGTATACTTGCTCGACAACACCATTATTATCAGTTAGTACAACGAGATCCTGATCCCAAATTGGGATGTTGTGATATTTTTGAGTAATTGTGTGGCTGTGCTGTGTTTCGCTTATTTGTTCTTGATGAAACTCCAACGACTGACCTGTATATTGGGTTGCGAATGTGTTTAATGCGAGCAAATAGTTATGCTGTTGCACGTCCATACGCCCCAACAGTGGTTGTTTTTTTTGTAATGCAGATGTAATGTGATCTGCGTTATTAAATAGAGAAATTCGTTCAGTTGCGTGGCAATGCAACGAAAACATTGACGCTAAAACGCACAGATATTTAAACCCTTGCATATTAACTCCATAATTATTTTTAAGATTCCTTCCCACCTAAACGTCACTGCTCAATTTGAGACTACTTCTGTGCGAATGAGTGTGGTCTGCGATTAGTGCTTTTACTTTGAGCACAAACTCTACGGTAATAAAGAATTTCAAATAAATAAATAACAAAAAATAAACAATTTAATATCTTCTTGTTTTCTTTGGTGATTTAGATTTTAACATTGGTTTTTTATGAATTAACGTTAGTGGTTGTTATTGTTAGTTAAATCTCAACGGTTTTGTGCTGTAAAAGTTGTGGGGACTTGACGGAAGTGTGGAGTTAATTACTAAGTTAATGTAAAAAAACGTTATTTTTTTATTTTTTGTAGTGGCGGTTGTTCTTTTATTAGGAACTTTTTTGCAATATTGATGAAATAAAATGAATAAGGAGAGTCGCTTTTAAGTGGGATAATTAGATTTATCAGTCTCTGGTAAAAAGTACCTAGGCTGTAAGGGTGGGCTAGGTACTTTTTATTGCTATATTATTGTACAGTGACGTTAATATAGTTGGTCACAAAAGGCGCTATTTCAATAGTACCTGTGGCATAAACATCTTTACTCACGTCCTTGCCTTCAATTTTAATATAATATTGACCGGCTGGGATGACAATGTCTGAATAATGGTTTGTACCAAAATGAATGGTATCACCTTTTACAAGCCACCCCTCAGGTGAGACCTCATATAAGTAGCCCCTACACTTTATATTTCCGATCCGAGGGTGCTTGCACTCATTAAATTTTAGCCTAGTTTTCCCATCAGGGTTTTTAGCGGTTTTAACAAACGCAAGTGAGCCATAGTTACGCGGAGTTTTCTCCGCGTGATGTGTCCATACTTTTTCCTTTTTAACTGAGTAGTCACTGCTCGAGCCACTACTATTTGCTGACACTACGGTGCCAGAGCTGCCAAAAATACCGTTGATAGCACCGTCTACACCATCATTAACCACGCGGTTTATATCGTTGCTTTTACATGCGGTTAGAGAGGCCATTGAAAGCGCAATAAGTGTAAGTCTTTTCATTATTTATCCTTGAAGTTCCATGAGTATCGCCACTGCTCACTTGCTTGCCCCTTGACTGTACAACTATTGCGTACATCACGGTGCTAGTCTGTGTGAGAGTATGAGCATTTAGCTCTAAAGTGTATTTATTCTTGTGATGCGGTTTTTTTCATTGTTAGTGATCTGACTTTTGAGTAACTGGTTTTTTTAATCAACTACTTAAGAGCTAATTTTGCTAAATTTACTGCCTACTTTCCAGTATGGGGGGCTTTAATTCACCAGATTACTCACTTAATCGACTAGACTGATATTCAACCACTCCTTATCCTAATCTCAATTCAATACCAGTCCTCTCCCTCAAATTGGGCGAATATACCCGATAATGCTTCCTGTTATACCAATTAGACTCAATACTTGTTCAATTTGAAGGAGTAAACCTGCCGCTAACAGCGTTAAAAGTTTCTTATTTAGAGCAACTAAATAGCAAAATTTTTGCCTCGCTATCGACAAAATTTTCTCGCCTTAAAATAGACCTCTTAATTAAGATAATTGGTATCATTTTTGATAAGAATCGCACAAAAGTTTACCGTGTGGTGAAAAAAAGTCCAACAAAAAGCGGATTATTTATTGGTTTAGGTCAATTTGCCAGCGGATCAAAAAGCTTAACTATCCGATCAATTTAAACAGTAATATGTTTGTCCAATTCAAGCTTATTGATTCCAGGAAATGGCTACTTTGGGGGAGTCGAATAACAAAGCCATGAGAAGTGGTATAAGGGGGAGCTGTTCATTACAATCCGCAGCGATGTCGACTTTAGCTCGTATAGTCCGATAACACTCCGTAGAGGATAGACAACTCAATTGGCTTTGGAATATGGGCGTTAAAACCAATTTTAAAGTATCGCTTTACATCTTCAACCATCACATTAGCAGTAAGAGCAATGACTGGAATCTTAATATCTAGCTTCCTTATCGCTTTAATCGCATCAACACCATCCATTACTGGCATATGTATGTCCATTAGTATTAGATGGAAAGAGTTTTCGCGGCAAGCTTTAACAGCAAGGTCACCATTTTCAACGACCGTAATAATTGCTCCCGTTTCTTTTAGCATGGTTTTCACTAATATCTGATTAATCGGGTTATCTTCAGCAATCAGGATCTCTAGGTTTTGTAAGTTTGGTGGCGTCAGCGCTTTTGTTTGTGTTACTTGTGATTGAGAGTTGGACTGTTCAAGCGGAAGTGTTACATCAACAGTGGTTCCTTTTCCTGCCTTGCTGGTTAGATTAATCGTGCCGTTCATAAGTTTGATCAAATTAACCGTGATAGACATACCTAATCCTGTACCACCGTATTGCCTAGTAGTAGAGGTATCTGCTTGAGAAAACCGCTCAAATATTCGCTTTTGGGTTTGCTCATCCATACCTATCCCTGAATCTTGGATACTTAGATGAATTGCCGCGTTGTTATTGTGTATAACGTTAGTTGCTGTGATAGACACTTTACCTTTGTGTGTAAACTTTACCGCATTTGATGCCAGGTTTAGTATTATCTGTTTGACTCGAACCAAATCACCAAGCCAACCATCTTTAAAGTGTTTATCAATGTTGACAACAAAGTCTACCCCTTTATTACTAATTAAAGCATCAAGATCATACTTAACAGAATCGAGAATATTGCGAATTGAAATCGGCGCGCTTTCTAGCTCTATTTTGTTAGACTCTATTTTTGAATAATCTAGGATGTCATTGATGATGGTTAGCAAGCTTTTTGCTGAAAATATCGCGTTAGTGAGTATTTTCTTTAAGTCACTGTCAAGGTTTGCATTTTCTAGTAACTGCAAGCCACCTAAAATCGCATTCATAGGGGTTCTGATCTCATGACTCATATTCGCTAAGAAATCACTTTTTGCTTTAGAAGAATGTTCAGCTGCTAGCCGTGCGGTTTCAGATACTTCGATGGCTTTGATTTTCTCTGTCACATCATAATTCACACCAATCACTTTAATGGGCAAGTTATCCTTATCGCGCATGATTTGGGCACTGGCTTTTATCGTTCTAATATCACCGTTTGGATGAACGACTCTAAACTCAGGTTCATATTCACCGGTACCATTGATAGCGTCTTGTAATTGTGCGCTGGCGAACTTGATATCATCTGGGTGAACAGCACTCTCCCACGCTTCATATACCTTTGAAAATTGTGCTTTTTGGATCCCATATAATTTAAACATCCAATCATCCCAAATCAGCTCATTGGTGAGTAAGTCCCACTCCCAAACCCCGATTTGGGCAGAGTTATTTGCAAGCTGCATTCTCAGTGCCAACGAGTCCGCTTGGTTTCTCGCTTTTTTGAGTTGTTTTTGCGCTTCAACTTGTGATGATATATTTTGGATAACTGACCAAATGAAGTTTTTGCCGTTACTATCTGCTACTTTAATGCCAGACAAGAGAACTGGAAATACTTGACCACTTTTGTGAATATATTCCTTTTGATACGGGCCGTAACGGCCAGTTTTTTGCAAATTATCGAGCTGTACCTGTTCTTGTGCCTTATATTTTTCGGGAGTGATTTTCCAATAGTCAGTATTGTTTAATTCCTCTACCGAGTAGCCCGTCATCTCACTAAATTCGTCATTAACATAATGGAAAATGCCATCGTCCATCGCGTTTACTGCGATCCCAATAGGTGCGGAGTTAACAAAGCGCTCGAATTTCATTTTTTCTGTCTGGTAGGCAGTTTTATACTGTTTAGCATCGGTACTGGCTTTATCTAATTTCTCTTTCGTTGCAATAAGTTCAGAGATATCTCTCACAGTAGCGAGCACTAAGCGTTTATCTTGTATGTGCACGGCAGTAAGGGAAACAGAGCAAGGGAATACCGTGCCATCAGTTTTACTGTGGTTCCAATGAAAAAGCTGTGCGCCATCTTGATAACACTTTTGTATAAAATAGGTGGCTAATTGTTTGGATGATGTGCCGCAAGGTTGATATGGAGGGGATATATCAGAAGGCGCAAGCTTTAAAAAGGTGTCCTTACTATCAATGCCATGTAAGTCTACGGCGGCTTGGTTACACTCCACAAACTTCCCTGAATCCAAATCAACAATAGACTGCGCGTCGCCTGAGGCGAGAAATAGCGATTTATATTTATCCCGTTCAAATGTGGTCGCCGCCAAGTGCGCTTTTAGCGTTTGTATTTCTTGTTCCAATTCCTGAGGGCTACGATTCATTCTTTATGTCCTAGCTTGCATCAATAAAAAAGCACTCAGATTGATGCCGCGTTACTTGGGGGTAAGTTCTTCTATTAATGTAGCAAATAAATACCAAACCTCACGAATAAATTACACTGAATAGGCGCTTCTCATTGATAACTGTGAGGGAGGAGGAGAGTTAAATTTTAGCAATTTATAATACCAACTAGTGTCAAACTTGCTCCTTCAGCTTGAGCAAGTATTTACGCTAATTGGTATCATTACAAAGCACAGGCCTGTCGGTGTTTAGATTTTCTTCGCGCTAGAATTAAGTCCTTGTAACATAATTTAATTTTTCTATTTTTCTATTTTTCTATTTTTCATTTAGCTTTCAAAAACAAAATTAAAGCGCATACAAAATATAAAATTAGTCACTCTGTAATGCTTCGATAGGATCCAGCTTTGAGGCTTTAATGGCGGGATATACACCGAATATTAAGCCAACTAATGCACAAATACTAAAAGAGAGCACAATTGCACTGAGAGACCAAGACACAGCCCAATTTGAATAAAATGCAATGATCTCTGAAAGCACAATGCCAAACACCACCCCGAGCAGCCCACCTAAGATTGAGATAGTAAAGCTCTCTGTAATAAACTGAACCTGAATATTTTTCTGAGTGGCACCTATTGCACGTAATAATCCGATTTCTTTAGTTCGTTCAAGTACAGTCGCGAGCATGATATTCATAATACCAATGCCACCGACAAGGAGGGATATACCGGCTACGCAAGACATCACCATATTAAAAATGGCCTGCGTTTGTTTTTGCTGAGCAAGCAAGGCAGCTGGTATGGTTAACTTATAGTCGTCAATGTCGCTATGGCGATTCATGAGAATGTTAGCAATAGCTTGAGATGCTAAAATTGGACTGTGAGATTTGTCGATGGCCAGTTTCAACTCAGTGATCTCTGGCTCCAGTAGCCCCTTATTAAAACGGTAAATAGCGGTTGTCAGAGGTACAAAAATACGACTTTGCTCACCACCTAATGCCACGCCCTGAAACTCCTTTTTATTTAGGTGTGGTGCTTGCAAAATACCAACAACTTCAAACCATAAATGATTTACTTTTACTTGTTGACCAACTGCGTCTCCTAAGGGAAAAAGCGTTTTTGCGGTATTTTCACCAAGTAACGCAACTTGCCTATATTCCTTGCTATCTTCTGCATTAAGTAGGCGACCATCCGCAAGCTCATAATGGGCAAGACTAAAATAGTTTGCAGTGACACCGGCAGCTTCACCTTCAAAGCTGCCGAACTCGCTATATATCTGATAGGTATCTACCAGTCGTTCAGCAGAAAAATCATTAACAAAGGGCAAAGCATCGACTATCACTTGGCCGTCTAATAAGTTAAGACCTTGCGAGTGTTTTCGTTGTTCTTTTAGGTCATTCTCTTCAATGTCTTTGGCGCTGACAATAACATTATTAATCCCCATGGAATCAATCATTTTAAGCGCTTCTCGTTCAGCACCTTCACCTATGTTTAACATAGCAATCACGGCGCCCACACCAAAAATCATACCGAGCAAGGTCAATAGGGTTCTGAGCTTATGCTGCTTTAATTGCACCATGGCGTCGGTAAATAACTCTACATATTTCATTACAATTCCTTATTCGCGACCAGTGCAATTTGTTGGTTAGGGGACAAACCTTCCAGTACTTCGGTGTGGCTTAGGTTGCTTTGCCCTAACTCCACTTTTACACGTTGAAACTGGCTACCGTCTTTCACTAGCACAAAAAACGCATTGTTGTCATTGATAATGCTATGTTTCGGCACAAGTAGTGCTTGTTTACGTTCTTGAACAAGCAATGTAGCGAGTACTTTATTGCCAGGTGTAAAGTGGCTTGGAGTTTCGTTGAGGCTAGCTATAACCTCATAGTATTTTTGTGGATCTCCACGGCGAATAGATTGTGGATAGGGCGATACTTTTGTGACTTTACCATCAAAGCGTTCATCACTATTGGAGAGTAAAGTAAACTTAACCGTTTGCCCAACCTCAAGGCCAAGCGCTTCTTTTTCATGAACAAAAAGCTTAGCTTGCAGAGACGAAATGTCTGGTAACCCGCCAATTTTTTGCCCTGGCCATAATGCTTGGCCTGCCTTTGGCTTCTCTCCACGCCAATCCGCGTTTAGGGTAAGTAAGCCGTCATGTGGCGCGATAACTTCGAGACTTTCCAAATTTGCGTTGTACATCGCAATTTTGCTTTCATGCTGTTTTGATTGCAGTTTCAGTAGCTCCATTTCTCCCAGTGCAGAGGAGGAAAATTGGTCTGTCTGCCACTCAAAATATGCTTCTTTTGCGTTGAGATACTCAACATTTTGTAGTTGATCTAAAATATCGAGCTTTGAGCGGATCCGTTCGTCATCTATTGAAAAGGTTTCGGCAAAGCGCTTCTCTTCACTGACAATGCTTTTGTCGCTATCTAAATGGGACTTTCTTGTCGTTAAGTCACTATCTGTCACGGTCATGTCTTGCGCTACTTTGCCTTTGTCGAATTCGCTAAAACGTTTTCGTCTTGCTAACTGGCTGCCATCGAAGCGTGCAATCACATCGCCTTTTTTCACCTGAGAATACTCCGGTACTATCCAAGCAAGTGTTTGCGCTCCTCTGGCTGAAGTTGGGGCAGATATCACGGTTTCGCTTGCTGCTTCTAGTTCGCCTTCGGCATCCACTGTTATCGAAAATGGTTTTGACTCAACAGTGTAGAGCAGTTGTGTTGGTTTATCCGATGCTTCTTGACAACCAAGCAACCAAATAGGGACAAGCAACGCGAGTAATTTTTTGCTCATAGCCTTACCTCCGTGCCTTGGCTAATGCCAGAAGAAACCACGGCAAGCGTCGGTGTTGTATGAGAAATTGTCACCTCTTTTTCACCGTAATTTGTGTTTAGCAGCACTTTGCCAGCACTTTGTTTTAAAGCGTTAAGCGGAACGGTTAAGGCGTTATCGAGTTGGGCCGTCACTATCTCTACACGAGCGCTTAATCCGGGCCTTAGCTTATCAGTATCGATTTTATCCAGTTCAATAATCGCATCAACAATGCGGCTTTTATCTTGATACGACTTCTCCCTGAAGGCCTTTCCTATTTCAACGAGTTTTCCACTTATGACATAACCGTCGGCACTGTCAATGGTCACTTTTACTGTTTGCCCTAATTTAATCCGCCCAAAATCGGCTTCCTTTATTTGCGCTTTTACTTGCATTTGTTCAATAACTGACAACTCGACCACAGGCTGGCCAAACTGCATGGACTCACCAACACTGGGTTTTTCACCTGCTCTATTTGCTCTATAAGCAACTAAGCCATTCATTGGTGCTTTAACTTTTAAACGCTCAATATCACGTTTTAGTGCTTTTACTTCAGCATCTGTTCGTGCAACTTTACTTTTTGCCAATTGGATACTCAGTTCTTTGTTGTCTAGATGAAAAGCAAGTTTGCTGCGGGCAAGCTCTAACTCATTAGTTGCAATGGTGAAGTCGATTTGCGCTTTTTTACGATCGTTGTCTGAGCGTGAGTTATCTATGATCTCTGCCCGTCGTTTTGCCTTATCGAAGTTCATCTGTGCTTCAGCCAGTGCAAGTTTGTATTCTTCTTCTTGCTCCTCGACTTGAGCTTGTTTATTTTCCAGTTCTTTTTGTGCTTGGCTAAGCTTCGAATTGTACTCCATCAGGCGATCTCTCACGCTCTGATCGTCAAACGAAACAACAACTTGGCCTTTTTGAACTGGGGTATTTTCAGGCATTAACTGTTTTATCTTGTATTGCCACATACGCTTGATTGAAGGAGGTGCTATCAACGCTCGGCTTTTTGATTCTAATTCACCATTCGCTTCTACTGTGATAGTGATTGTCTGTGACTTAACGATATGTGTATCGCTGGGAGCCTGGGTACAGCCAAGTAAATAGAGTGGAATGATAAATGCCAGTACCTTACTTTTCATTTTTCCTTCCTGGCAAAGTGATGCTTCCGCTCATGCCTGGTAGTAGTGGCAAATCGGTGTTGAATGTGAATTTAGCTCGGTAATACATACCTTGGCCCCAGTCTTGGCGTTTTTCAGGTTGTGTTGATAATTCTGTAAGTGTACTTGGCGTTGATGAGGGGCGAAATGCGTCAAACTTTAAATCAGCAGTTTGGCCTTCTTTGATACCAGCAGCATCCACTTCATGTATCCAAGCTTCTAAATACAGGCCCGCTGTAGAAGGGATCTCTGCTACTTTCCACCCTGGTTGTACGGTTGCACCTGCAAATAATTTGTTGCCATTCCACGGGTGATCCGCATACAGAATGGGGCCGCTGTTACTGGCCATTAGACTCATTTTTTCTAGCTGCTCTTGGTTGTGCGTGAGACTTGCTTCTAATCGCTTTATCTCCAGCCGCTGTTTCTGAGTATTTGCCTTTGCTTCAGTTTCGGCCTTGCTTAAACTGATTTCGGCTTTATGGTTTTCAATGATCGCTTTTTCTAACGTCAGCTGGTATTGCTCGTAGTCGTAGGTGCTGATATTGGCTTTTGGCACGCTTGCATCAATTTTGGCTCTTTCAACGAGCAAAATGGTTTTTTTCAACTGAAACTGGGCTTCGAGTATCTTTTGGGCGCCGTCTTGTTCAATTCGCTTGTATTCATCTTTTGCGGCATCAAGCGCGACTTTGTCTTGGTCGATTGAGGTAGCAATGGAGCCTGAATCGTAGACAACCACAACATCCCCTTTGTTGGCAACTTCCCCCTCGGGTAGCATCCATTGAACTTGCGTTTTCCAAGAGTCGCTCATTGGTGCGTGAAAGACTTGAGTTTCACCAGCCTTAATAACACCTGAGATAATAATTTGCTTGGCAAAAGCCTGCGAAGAGGTGAGCAGGGCTAAGCTTATAATATAACTGCGCATTGGCTATCCTCCACTTTCTCACCATCTTTCATTCTGATGATTCGTTCAGCATATTCGGCAATATCGTCTTCATGCGTTACCATCACAATGGTATGGCCTTGCTGGTGCAGCTGGCAAAGTAATTCCATGATTTCATGTGAAGTTTTACTATCTAGGTTACCAGTTGGCTCATCGGCAAAAATAACTTTAGGTTCATTGATAAGCGCACGAGCAATTGCAACACGCTGGCGTTGTCCTCCAGACATTTCGAAAGGTTTGTGATGTGCTCTGCTGTCAAGGCCCACTTTTTTTAACATAGCAAGCCCTCGACTTTTGGCCTCTGATGGTGAGGTATTGGTGTACCTCAGTGGTAAGATGACATTGTCCAGTGCAGTTAGTCGAGTGAGCAGATGAAATGTTTGAAAAATAAAGCCGATTTTCTGATTTCTAATTTGTGACAGCGCTTCATCTTCTACAGCTTGAATTTCTTGATCTGCCAGATAGTAAGCACCGGAAGTTGGAGAGTCTAAGCAGCCAAGTATATTCATTAGTGTGGACTTTCCAGAGCCAGAAGAGCCCATCACTGCGACAAATTCGCCTTCCATCACTTCAAGAGAAACGGATTTTAGTGCATGCACTTGCGTTTCTCCGCTTCCGTACACGCGACTTAAGTTTTCGACCCGAATCATTTTTATTTTAATCCTTTGTTTTTTTATTGGTTTTATAGTTGGTTTAGTGGTGTTAAACCTAGTCCCTAAATTCAGTGTAACAAGCCATTAACTCTGAGTAAATCTAGCAAACACAAAGCGAAGGGAGATAAGAACGGCTGACAGTTATAATATCAATTTGCTAAAGCAAGCTTTCTACTGTTAGGTTGTTAGCCAAGAAAGCCTAGGCGACAACATGACTTGTGCGCCTTGCTACTGCTTTGAAGGCAGACAAAAATTTAGCTACTGATCTGTTCAAAGCAGGTCTTAATTAACCTGAACTCGAGTTCAGGTTAATTAGCGTCATAGTAACTTTATAAAATTGCGTCGGCTTTCTGACAACTTGGTTTTAGTTAGGCTCCACCCAAAACGCACCAACTTCTTTTTTTACTACTTTGACTTCTGTTCCTGCGCTAATTGGCTGCTTACTTTTTAGTTGCCAAGCAATCCCTGAATAATTGTGGAATATTCGGCTGTCTGTGTTGAGATCCTTTTCTAATGTAAAAGTGAGCTCTGCAAAGTCGCTCTTTACCTCTTTGTTGTCGGTAACTTCTTGTATTCGTTTGAGTGGCTTCCATAAAAAAATAGCCAATAACGTTGTAACTAAAGCATTAAACCACAGTGCGGTAAGCCAAGTTTGCTCTAGCAACTCTGCATACATTAATCCACCACTTATGACTAAAGATAAGCCTAGAAAAAACAATACAAAAGTGGCAAAGCCTAGCACCGTCACTTCAATAATTAGGCAGGCGATCCCAACAACAATTAAAGCTTGAGCTAAATGTTCAAGTAAAAAGGCCATGAAGATCACCCTTGTTTTTTGTTCAACGAGTTGATAATCGACATGCCTTGGGCAACTAATGAGCTGGCATCGGTTCCATTATCAGGAAGTAAGACCACCGAAGACTCTTTAGCAATCGCTTCTTTTGCTGCAATTGCTTTTGTTGCTAAGTCGAGCTGGATCGCTTTTTGTCCTTCGTCAGTGTTTGCTGCTTCACCCACCTTTCTAAGTGCCTCTGCTTGAGCATCAGCGACGGCAATGATGGCTTTTGCTTCACCTTCTGCTCGTAAGATTTGCTCTGCTTTTTCTGCTTCAGCAGCCAGCACTTGTGCTTGTTTCTTACCTTCTGCAACATTGATAGCAGCCTGGCGGTCACCTTCCGACTCTAAAATTTGAGCGCGTTTTACACGTTCAGCTTTCATTTGCGCTTCCATTGCTTCCATTACCGAATTTGGCGGTACAATATCTTTGATCTCGTAGCGTAATACTTGGATCCCCCACGGATCAGATGCTGAATTAATGGCGGCGACAATATTGGTATTCAGTAGGTCTCGCTCTTCAAAGGTTTTGTCTAGTTCCATTTTGCCTAATTCACTTCGCATGGTGGTTTGCGCAAGTTGTGTTACCGCAAAAATATAGTCGTCCACACCGTAAGTTGCTTTGTAAGGGTCTAGCACTCTGAAGTAAAGCACGCCATCAACAATCAGTGAGATATTGTCTTTGGTGATAGCCGATTGCGAAGGTACATCAACAGCCTGCTCTTTTAAACTTCTATCAGCGGCAACGCGGTCAATAAATGGCAGGATAAAATTAAGACCAGCTTCTTTGGTAGATTGGTATTTACCGAAACGTTCAATAATCCACGCTCGGTTTTGTGGCACAAATTTGATACTCCCTTTAAGTACGACAACGACAAAAATCAGCAAAAATGCTTGAATAGTAAAAAGGTATTCAATGATAAATGTGACTAAATCCATGTAAGTTCTCCCGAGTCTATAAGTCCTAATAATTTCGTACTTTGCATATTAAGCTTAGTTGATTGGTATAGGTAACCTGAGCTTCAGATAGATGAAGTTTGAGTTATTCTTTGCATTAAATAACTTAAATTCTGGATAATCAACAACTTTATATTAATTTGCATGGATTGAGTCAGTTAATTTGTTACCTTGAGTCTAGGCGAATGTAGTCTATCGTGTATCTGGTTAGGAGACGGCTTTATTTATCAATAGGAAGCACATTTGGCAGCGTGGATGTGTGCTAGCATTTCTGTGGCTCAACGATGGTAATTGCTTGTATTTCCTCTTTATTACTCGGTGACCATGCGCGTTCACATGCTTGTTGTTTATCTAGCCAAACAAAGTCCGTATGCTCGTCTTTAGCAAGTTGAATAGGGGTGTTCGACGGCACCTGAACACTAAAAACATATTCGGTATTGAGTGTTACACCGGGTTCGTAGCGATGAAGCCACTGCGGCCTGATCTGGTATCGGTTGGTTTTATGGTGGGCATGTATCTCTATTCCAAGCGCTTTTGCGTCGATCCCTGTTTCTTCTTTGAGTTCTCTATAGGCAGTTTCAATTGGCAGCTCGTCATGATCTATACCTCCGGTAACCGATTGCCAAAAATCAGGGTCATCTGCTCTTTGTAGCAACAAAAATTGCTCAAGCTCATTATAAATCACAACTAAAACTGAAAAAGGTTTTCGTAACATAGGTACAGTTTATAGAGATTAAAAGTCTAGGTCTGAGTGTAGCGAGATGAACAGGGGGGAGCAACTAAAACGAGATGGCATTTTTGCAAAAAAAAGCAGGCCATCTGGCCTGCATAAAAACTCCAATAGCAACAAGCTGTGCCAAGGAAATCCCAATAATGCCAACGTCCTGGTTAGCAAGCTCTACTTCTCGGGAGTTCAATTGTGACTTTAGGCACGCCTAAGTACGCAGGTAAAAAGGTGCAGCCCCAAAGGAACGAAACCAATGCTAATGCAATGTTTATCTCTTGTAAACTAAAAATTGAAAAAAATAGTTTAAATGCCCTTTTTTTGTTCACTTTTAAATACTGAACTGTAAAAATATACTATCTAACCTAATCTCGTAACTAATTGTTATTTATGTGATTGATGAAATTTGTACCTGTAATTATTCAAAGGATGTTGCAATTTTGTATGTGGGTTCTATGTTAATGGTTTGTACAACATGTAACCTAGGAACAAAAATATGAAACTCACATCAGCCGCAATGACTGTGGCATTACTGACCTGTACTACGCTAGTTAACGCTGCTATCCCTTACCAAGATAAACACTACCAATTTACTCAACCAGATGGCGAGACTATTACGTTAATCTTGAATGGTAATAACTATTTTGCTCAGCAGCGCACAGTAGGAGGTAAATTAGTTGTCTATGATGATGCGCTGCGAGGTATGGCTTATGCGCAGTTATCGGCAGACGGCGAGGCGTTAATTTCCACCGGTGTTTTAGTCTCAAATCGCGCTAAGCAGGGAGTAAAAGTTCGTTAGTCGGAGGACTACCAGCAAGGGTTATCGTCAGCCATTATTGCAAAAAAAGTAAAAACTGCTCAGCAAAGCATGCTAGGGCTACTAAGTCACGATTTGGCTCACCGTCGACACGAAGAGCATAAAACCGAGCTTACACAGTTGAACACCTCAATTACAGGTAAAGTAAAAGGACTTACGATTATTATCGATTTCCCTGATGAACGCGGTACGATCACAAAAGCGCAGATTGAGCGCTTTTTGAATGACGAAAATTACTCTGAATTTGGCAATGCGCAATCTGTGCGGGGCTATTTTACGTCCGTGTCGGGCGGCAAACTAGACTATACCAATACGGTAACGGCGTACTACACAGCTAAAAATAATAAAGCATACTATGCTGACAGTTCGTTAAGCTCAACGGTTCGGTCACAAGAGTTAATTAAAGAAGCATTGAATTGGTTGGAGTTTAACCAAGGGTTCGACTTTCGCTCGTTGACAACCAACAGCAGCGGCCAGATCCGAGGCTTAAACATCTTCTATGCAGGCAACTCTGATAGTGCTTGGTCTAAAGGGTTATGGCCGCATATGGCAAGGTTAAGCCCACGTTTTTGTGCCGACGGTGTATGCACAGATCGGTATCAAATTACAGATATGGGTGATAGCTTAGCAATAGGCACCTTTGTACATGAGTCTGGGCATCTGATCACAAATTGGCCTGACTTATATGATTATGATGGGAGCTCGGAAGGTTCAGTAGCAAGTTTTGGGGTGATGGGTTTTGGTGCTATCGGTACGTCAAACCGTTTTGAACCTACACCGCCGGTTGCACACTTCAGAGCGCTTGCTGGATGGGATAACGTGATTGAACTAAACCCCGCGTTAAATAGTAATGCACCATCAGGGCAGCTAAGCCATATTTCAGGTTCGAATACCTCTTATAAATGGAGTAATCCCAATAACACCAATGAAGCGTTTTATATCGAAGCGATTCATCAATCAGGGCAGCATTCACAACAATTGGACTCGGGCCTGGCGATTTGGCATGTAGACCCAGCTGGGAACAACTCAAATGAATGGTATCCATATATACAGATGGAGCATGGCGATGCGAGCCGTGATCCAGAAAACGGTCGAAATCGTGGTGATAACGGTGACTTATTCAATGTAGCAGGGGAGTTTAGTGCTACTTTACCCAATGCGCTAGCGCAAAGAGGAACCAATGCCTTGTGGTGGAATGGTGATGATTCGGGCTTGCGGATCAGTAATATTTCAGATCCCGCTGCTGAGATCCGTTTTACCGTAAGTGCTACACTACCGCCTCCTCCTAAAGGAGATATTTATAGCGGATATTTGGCTGATAAAGAGCAAGCTATCCAGCCAAATGGTCGCTGGTTTCAATATAATGGCGGCGTGATAGACGCCGTACTCTCAGGGCCTGCAAGTGCTGATTTTGATTTAAAACTGGAAGCATGGAAAAATGGCCAATGGCAGCAGGTCGCTATCTCTGAGACTCCCTCGTCACAAGAAACCATACGTTATACCGCAAGCGCTGGCTATTATCGTATTATCATTTATTCCTACCGTGGAGCCGGGGATTACCGCTTAACCGTACAAAAATAGCTAAATAATACCAATTATCTTAATTAAGATAATTGGTACAAATAAAGGTATTGATAATAGGAGAACAGGATGGAAGCAACATATTGGCAAGACTTGTGGGTAAGTGGCCAAACCGGGTTTCATGAAGGGCAAGTTAATAGGATGCTTAACAAGTACTACCACTTACTCGATTTGAAAGTGGGGGAGCGAGTGCTAATACCACTTTGTGGTAAATCTATGGACATCACCCATTTCTTATCGCACGGCCAACATGTGGTTGGCGTAGAGCTATATGAAGGAGCCGTTGTAGCGCTATTTGAATCATTAAAGGTCAGTCCTCGTATTCACCAACAAGGTGCGTTTCGAGTATATCAAGCGCCAAACTTAACAATATTTGTCGGCGATTTTTTTGCTGTGAGTGCGCAGCTATTAGGGCGTATTGATGCAGTGTACGATCGCGCTGCATTAGTTGCCTTACCTGAGCCAATGCGGACTGATTATACAAAACACTTAGTATCGTTGACTAAAGAAGCTAAGCAACTTCTCATTTGTTTTGAATATGAGCAAGGTTTAATGTCTGGACCACCATTTGCTGTATCACCGGAAATGGTTGAGCGATATTATGGTGCCCACTACCACATCGAGCTTCAAGAACGCACGGTTCTTGAAGGAGGGTTAAAAGAAGTGAGCCACGCCTTTGAGAGTGTGTGGTTACTGAGTAGTTAATCCATTGTGTTAACATAAATATCACTAATTATTCTTACAATTGTCACCTTTTACTTATAGCGTATGACCAAATTTGCTACGGTAATCGTCCCTTTTTTGGGAGATTTACCGATATTCTGAGCCGATAGCTTTACATGTCGCTCCTCATTCAGAACAGATGGTCAGCAAATTTATGTTAATCCCTTTTAAAATAAGCATAGGTTTACAATGAATAAGATTAGTATTTTGTCAGCACTGACAGCGGCGCTCGTACTTTGTGGGTGTGATGACGACTCCGTCGAAGTAGTACAGGTAGAAAAGCCAGTCGTTACAACAAAAACCGAGGTGAAGGTAGTAGAGGTTCCTGTCATTGTTGAAGTATCTGCGGGCAGTGCTGACAACATACAAGTTGGTACACGACCAGACTTTCTGGTGCAAGATATGCAAAGCAGCCCACTGAAAACCAAGTTAGCCCAATGTGCTAACGGACCTTTTTACAAAACTGACTTTTCTATCGGGCACCGTGGAGCACCGATGCAGTTTCCTGAACATACCAAAGAGTCTTATATAGCAGCTGCAAAAATGGGTGCTGGCGTGCTGGAATGTGACGTAACCTTCACAAAAGACAAAGCGCTTGTGTGTCGCCACTCTCAATGTGATTTACATACTACAACCAATATTTTAGCCACTGAGCTTGGTAAGAAGTGCACAACACCGTTTGTACCCGCAGATCCCGCCAATGGCATTGCCGCGCAAGCAAAATGTTGTACCAGTGACATCACTCTTGCGGAGTTTATTACGCTGCAAGGTAAGATGGATGCAGCAAACCCAAATGCCACTACAGTAGATGAATATTTAAATGGTACCGCAAACTGGCGCACAGACTTATACGCAAGTCGAGGGACTTTGATGACACATGCGCAAAGCATTGAGTTATTCAAAAGCCTAGGTGTCAAAATGACACCTGAGCTAAAAGCACCCTCAGTATCGATGCCTTTTGATGGGTTTACACAAACTGACTATGCGCAAAAAATGATTAATGAGTACAAGACTGCCAACGTTGATCCCAAAGATGTTTTAGCACAGTCATTTAACCTAGAAGATGTACTTTACTGGATAAAAGAAGCGCCTGAGTTTGGCACGCAAGCGGTGTATCTTGACGATAGATATGAGGCACAATCGGTTGCTGCGGAAGCAATGCTCTCATCTGAACAAATAATACATAGCCCCGAGCTATTATCACCAACCATGCAGGAGCTTGCGGCTGATGGTGTGAAAATTATTGCGCCACCACTTTGGATGTTATTGACAGAAGAAAATGGAAAAATCGTACCTTCAGCATATGCCAATGCAGCCAAAGCAGCAGGACTTGGCATAATAACATGGACATTAGAGCGTTCAGGTCACTTAGCCAATGGTGGCGGCTGGTATTACCAAAGCATTAACGGCAGCCTAGCGGGTGAAACGATGATAAACAACGATGGCGATACATTCGAAGTATTAGATGTGTTGGCAAAAGAAGTCGGTGTGTTAGGTGTGTTTTCAGATTGGCCGGCAACAACGACTTACTATGCCAGCTGCATGGGTATGCCTGCGAGTATTTGATAGTTTACGGTCAATTTTCGCTGCAAATAGTTAACACCTTGCCGCCGCTAGTTTTAGCGCTAGCGGCATAAACTTTCCCAGCCCTCGGGCTACGAACAACTTGGTAGCTCGTCGAATGGAGATTTAAATTAGGCTACGCATGAATTGGCAGCCTATCAAATAGACACATAAAAACACACTACGAATAGCTTGGTAATCCGTCAAACAAAGACTGAAAATAAGCTGCAATAGATTGTGTTTTATTGTCGACAGTGTCTAGCGCCTGATAAAACTGCTCGAGTAGTGTCGAAACATACAGGCGTTGTGCTGTTAACTGTGCATCTAAAGCCTGTAACTTTAACTCTGCCTTGAGTTTTTCTTGCTCGGAAGCAGGTGTTTTAAGCTTATTTAATTCATCAATATAAGCCGCTTGGATTTTTGTCTCAAAGTCATTATATTTTTCATCAATTGCATCTAACCAAGTTTTGCCTGCCGACTTTTCTTCATCCATTAGTGCAAATAGCTTTTCGCTTATTTCCGGCTTCGCATATGCTTTTGTATACAGCGCTTGTATTAAATTTCCTTTTAATGAAACAAAGTGCGTTGCAAATGGCATGGCTACCGTGTCTTGGCTTGAAGACTGAGAAGCCGCGCCAACATTAGCCAGCTTATCAAATGTAAATTGTTCTGGGTTTGTGCCTTTGAGAATTTCTTCAATGTGCCGGCTTTTGTATAACGTTTTAGCCATCATATCCAGACCTGGATTCTCTACTTTTTCGATAGCTGACTCAGCAGCTTCCAGACCAGTTAAAATATTGCAGGCTCCATGGTATTCAATAGCATCAGCAATCGCGGCTTGTAATGTATATACGGTTGTATCTTCATTATGTTTAGCTTGTAATTTTTTGCGTAACTCATTGCGCCGAGAGGTAATACCTTTTGTGATTACTTGCGCGGCCTGACTGGCAAGGTAAGCTTGGTTAAACTCAGCACGAATACCACTGCTTATACCGGCAAGACCCGATAAAATGCGATTTCCAACTTGGTTAGTAAAAAGTGCGCCTGCACCACCAAGTACAGTGGTTAATGTGCCCAACCAAAAGTTATTTCGTGACTCTGAGCGTTTCAAATACATTTTATACACGTTACAGCGCTGCTCTGATGCCGCGATAATACGATCTTGTAATTCATTTCTGATTTTTTTTTGTGCTTTTGGTTGCTTCTGAGTGTAAAGCTCAAAAGCGTAATCTAGTCTCGCCCGAGCGAGGATACAAGATTTGCTACTTGGATCACTGTCTGGTTCACAAAATAATTTTTTGCTGGTAATGACAGTTTTATGTTTGCCCTTTGGAGGGGTTTGAGACCCCTGACTAATTTCATAGCCTAACACCATATAACCGTTATCTGTTTCCCACTTTTGCAGTTGTGTGTCGTTGGCAATTTGCCGTGCCAAGTCGATGGTAACAAACTCTCCATGAGGAAATAGCTGTGATGCACCAGCCATATTTACTCTATTGTCCCCTGTATGAGAATACTCTGGGTTACCGCTACAGCCAGCAAGAAGTATTGAACATACCAAAATGGAATGTTTCATTGGATATTCCTTATTTTTATTATGTTGTTAGCTGTCCTTATACTGCATGACTAAAGACGAGAAAGTCGAAATAGACTAGTTTGTAACTTTAGTGAATTACTTGTAAATTTCAAGTTTTAGAATAATCGTAACTTACTACGGCTGGGGGCGGCGCACTAAAAACGTTCACAGACGGATAAACCTCAAACACCACCCATTGGATAATTCTTCAAATGCCACCACCGGTAGGAGCCGTTTTACACGGCGATTTTTCAACAAGAATGCGGGGTAAACCCGCTCCCACCACATAACATGACCACTGAGTAACTCTTCGAATACCCCACCGGTAGGAGCCGCTTTACATGGCGATCTTTTCAACAAGAACGCGGGGTAAACTCACCCCCAACACATAACATGACCACTGGATAATTCTTCAAATGCCACCACTGGTGGGAGCCGTTTTACACGGCGATCTTTTTAATAAGAATACGGGGTAAACTCACCCCGACACATAACATGACCACTGGGTAACTCTTCGAATACCCCACCGGTAGGATCCGTTTTACACGGCGATCCTTCAACAAGAATGCGAGATAAACTTGCCCCAACACATAACATGACCACTGGATAACTCCTCAAATGCCACCACTGGTAGGAGCCGTTTTACACGGCGATTTTTCAACAAGAACGCGGGGTAAATCCGCTCCCACAGCATATCATTACCACTGGGTAACTCTTCGAATACCACCGCTGGTGGGAGCCGCTTTGCACGGCGATTTTTCAACAATATCGCGGGGTAAACCCGCTCCTACAGCATATCATTTCAACTGGGTAACTCTTCGAATACCCCACCGGTAGGAGCCGCTTTACGCGGCGATCTTTTCAACAAGAACGCGGGGTAAATCCGCTCCCACAGCATATCATTACCACTGGGTAACTCTTCGAATACCACCGCTGGTGGGAGCCGTTTTACACGGCGATTTTTCAACAATATCGCGGGGTAAACCCGCTCCTACAGCATATCATTACCACTGGGTAACTCTTCGAATACCCCACAGGTAGGAGCAGCTATACGCGGCGATCTTTCAACAAGAATGCGAGATAAACTTGCCCCAACACATAACATGACCACTGGGTAACTCTTCGAATATCCCACCGGTGGGAGCCGCTTTACGCGGCGATCTTTTCAACAAGAATGCGGGGTAAACCCGCTCCTACAGCATATCATTACCACTGGGTAACTCTTCGAATACCCCACCGGTAGGAGCAGCTTTACGCGGCGATCTTTTCAACAAGAACGCGGGGTAAACTCACCCCCAACACGTAACATGACCACTGGATAATTCTTTAAATGCCACCACCGGTAGGAGCCGCTTTACGCGGCGATCTTTCCAACAAGAACGCGGGGTAAACTCACCCCCAACACATATCATTTCCACTGGATAATTCTTTAAATGCCACGGCTGGTAGGAGCCGCTTTACGCGGCGATTTTTCAACAATATCGCGGGGTAAACCCGCTCCTACAGCATATCATTACCACTGGGTAATTCTTTAAATGCCACGGCTGGTGGGAGCCGTTTTACACGGCGATCTATTCAACAAGGCTCAAACATCAACCTCAATCCAACGCGGTCAACGCACGATAGGTATCATAAGCAAACTGGTCAGTCATGCCGCTGATAAAGTCCTGAATAAGGCGGCAGCGATAATAAAACTCAAAAATCGGCTCTGCTTGTTCAGCTTCACTAAGCTGCGCTATGGTCTCGCGGTATACCGCAACATATTTTTTGGAAATCCGATTAATCAATCGCGACTCTATCGCAAAACTATGCTCGCCATTTAATGCAGCGTGAAAATCATCGGAATCTAAATCAAGCACCCGCTGATATTCGTTTAATATACTGCTGGTGATCTTATAACCTTGAAGCTCCAACTGCTCGACTTCTTTGTTCGAAAACACCTTGTTGATTGCCACCGTTTTCAGCGACTTTACAATAGCATGAAGATGGCTGTTATCTTCCAATAACGAAGCGTTAAAACTCCCCTCGTAGATCGCTTCAATATTATCGATAAAACGCGTTTTGGCATGTTCAGCAAGCGGGTGCAACAACCCCACGCGGAGCCAAATAAAAAACTCATTATCAAAATTTGCCATATGCTTACTGGCTTTATCATTGGCGTAGTGGAGCTTTTTGCTCATTAGCTCCAAGTGTTTATCATCAGTAATACCAAACCCTGCGGCGATATTTTGATATTCCTCTATTAAACAGCCCGTTAACTCATCTACGCAAATAATGCCTTTTTCTACAGCGTCTTCCATATCAGCAAGGCAATAAGCAATGTCGTCAGCCGCTTCCATGATGTAAGCTACAGGGTGGCGATTACCTACTTGGATCTGCAGTTTGTCGCACAGCTCACTGACAAACCCACTTTCACTAAAGTAATATCCAACTTTTTTTTGTAGATAAGACTTGTCAGTAGCCACAGTTGATTTAGGTGTAGTTGCGCAGCGGGTATATTTCATCACAGTAGCACACTGTGAATAGGTAAGATTAAGGCGAGAAAGCGTATGAATAACGCGAATAGCTTGGGCGTTACCCTCAAAACTACAAATATCGAGCAGTAACTCCATTTCTTGATTTAATACCGCCAAGTCCGACGCTTTGCTCTTATTTGAACCATATCTGAGTGCCGCCTGAGTACTTTTTGCAAACCGTCGATGTTGACTCAAATAACGCTTGAACCAATCATTGATAGCGGCCTCGCCAAAGTGACCAAATGCAGGGTTACCAATATCGTGCATCAAGCAGGCCATTTCAGACAGAGTGACCAAACACTCAGACAAATCCACTAGCTGGCCGTTTTTATCTTCATATTGCAGCAAATCTTGCTTACCTTGCAGCCCCAGCGCATCAACAATTTTTTTAGCAATGTAACGGCCGTTTTGTTGCACCTCCAGCGAGTGCGTTAAGCGCGAGCGCACCGCCGCATTACGCTCAAGCGGAAATACCTGAGTTTTTTGTTGCAACCGCCTAAGTGCAGCACTGTTGATAATACGCCCACGGTCGCTCTCAAGACTACTCGCCTCGCTGCCACCGGTATTGTAAGAACGCTCGTTTGTTATTTTATTTTTGAAGTGCATGCGACTTTCCTGTTGAGACCCAAGCTACATTTCCAATGTAGGTGAATGTGTAAAAGTTGTAAACCGTAGCGACACTTCGCTTAGCCAGGCTACAAGCAAGCCCTCATACAAGACAAGCTTGCGCAGTACCTCTGAACTGAAGTAACCGCAGGATAAACACAACAAATACCAATAGAATCAGCAAATCGATAAAAATGGCTGTAATGTACTGTAATAGGCTAGTTCATCTATATTTGTTATTTTTACCAGTTTAAATTAAATCTGGCTTGAATGGGTTAGCAAAATATATCTAACACTTTTGTGACAAAAGCATCGAAATTTGACGCAAATCACTACAAAACGTATGGATTTTCGGGTTTAATACTCTCAGCATTCGTTTACATCTAATTTCAAATGAATACTTACAGCGGTTAAGGATAAAGTAACCGCTCACGAACAGGATCTTTATGTGTTTGAGCGTTTATCTAACCATTTAGATTAGTAATATCAGCTTTACTGTGGCATCACATTGGTAATGGACAGCAAATGTGAGCTGACGGAGTTTCAATGGTGACATGGAAATCATACTTTTCGTCATTTACACTGCGCCACTAAATGAAGTTATGTTAGGTAAAAAATGTCCAAAATTACGCTCGCTTATTACGATCAACACGCAGAAGAATTTGCAAACTCAACACTCAATGTGGACATGCAACCGCTTTATCGGGAGTTTCTTCCTGAATTACCAAAGCGTGAGAAACGTCATATCCATATTTTTGACGCAGGCTGTGGCAGTGGCCGCGACGCGGTAGCGTTTAAGCAACTTGGCTTTGAAGTCAGCGCAATGGATGCGTGCGAAAAGCTAGTGAAGATTGCCGCTACACAACTAGGCCAGCAAGTGAGGCACCAATTCTTTGAAGAGATACAAGATATTGCTGCTTTTGATGGTATCTGGGCCTGTGCCAGTCTTTTACATGTCGCAGAGCAAGATCTATCCAATGTTTTTGTGAAGTTACAAGACGCGCTTAAATCTCATGGCGTGTTGTATGTTTCGTTCAAATATGGTGCTGGTGAACGAGAGCACAATGGTCGCAGATTTACAGATCTCAATGAAGAGGGGTTATCAAAAGTTATCGCAGCATGTCCAAACCTCAACATCATTAAGCTATGGGTGACGGAAGATAGAAGACCCAACCGAGATAATGAGCTTTGGTTAAACGCTCTACTTAGGAAGAATTAATCAAGTGAGCAGTAATTACCAAGGAGGAAAACTTGCGCTGTGCACGGATAAGCAACTTTATGTAGGGGGCGATGACCCCTTACTGCCTGCGTTGCTTCATGCCATCGAGCAAGCTGACGAGATTGAAATTACCGTTTCATTTATTCAGCGCTCTGGTCTTGATTTACTCTTTGATGCTTTGTATGACGCCCTAGTAAACGGCACCACCTTAAAGTTACTTACTTCAGACTATCTAGACTTCACTTGCCCGCTCGCACTTAAAGAATTGATGACACTACATACTTTAGGGGCTGAGCTGCGAGTATATGAAACACGCGGAAATGAGAGTTTCCATATGAAGTCATACATTTTCACCAAAACCAAAGGTGAAGATGGCCAAATTTATGAGGGTAGTGCGTTTATTGGTTCAAACAATATAAGTGCAGTGGCACTAACTCAAGGGTTAGAGTGGTGTTTTCGGCATGATTTTATAGCTAGTCACAGTGCTAATAACAAGGCAACGTTCTTGCAGTTTAAGGCTGCGTTTGCAAGTTTATTTACTCACTCTCAAACAGTATGTTTAAGCTACCCATGGATACTGCACTATCAAGAGCGCCGTAAGAAGCCACAGTTTAAAGCCGTTAGCAATAATGTCGATGACGACATAAGTATTGAGCTAATTAGCCCAAGAGTAGAACAGCAAGAAGCCCTAGAAAAACTGAATAACTCAAGAGCACAAAGCTATAAAAGAGGCTTAGTGGTATTAGCGACAGGAATGGGCAAAACATGGCTTGCTGCTTTTGATGTTCAACAAATAGGTGCTAAAAAAGTTCTATTTGTGGCACATAGAGAAGAGATTCTCAAGCAAGCGGCCAAGACGTTTGCACGATTAATTGATTGTACCGCAGGGTTTTATACCGGCAAGCAAAAACAAAGTGATGCCGATTTTTTGTTTGCCTCTATACAGAGCATTGGTAAAACAGAGAGTTTGAGGCAGTTTGCAGCTGATTACTTTGACTACATTATTGTTGATGAGTTTCACCACGCGAGTAGTAAATTATACCGAAATTTGCTGTCTTATTTTGAGCCGCAATTCTTACTTGGGTTAACTGCTACACCAGAGCGAACTGACCAAGCCGATATTTTAAGTCTATGTGACAACAACCTCGTCTATGAGCGGAATATGGTGCAGGGGATTGACGCCAAAACGCTCGCACCGTTTCACTACTATGGTATTTGGGATGAAAGCGTTGACTATACCGCAATTCCTTGGCGTAACGGCAAGTTTGATCCAACCAGTCTAAACAACCAATTTGCCACAGAGCACAGGGCAAAGCATGCTTTACAGCACTGGAAACAGTTAGCGCAAACACGCACACTGGCATTTTGTATTTCGACCGCACACGCCGACTACATGGCGAACTACTTCAATAAAGCGGGAATTGAAGCGGCTTCGGTACATGGAAAGTCAAGCATAAAACGTAGTGAGGCTTTAGCGCATTTAGCATCTGGAAAACTACAAATTATTTTTAGTGTTGACCTGTTTAATGAGGGCACTGACTTACCCTGTATCGACACTGTGATGATGCTGAGGCCCAGTGAATCTAAGGTTTTATTCTTACAGCAATTAGGCCGTGGACTGAGAACCCATCAACAGAAAACGCATTTGGTCGTCTTAGATTTTATTGGCAACCACCACAGTTTTTTGAACAAGCCTTATGCACTTTTTGCTACGCACTCACCTAGAGATTTAGTTACAAAACTAAATAAAGATAACCAAGTAGTTCAGCTACCTGAAGGATGTTTTGTAAATTATGACCTAGAAATTACCGACTTTTGGCGGCAACTCGCTAAAGAACAGCGAACCACGGCTCTTGATGATTATCAAAATTTAACAGAGCAACTAGGTCATGCGCCCGATGCGTGTGAGTTTTTCCATGAGTTTGGTGAATTTAAGAAGGTAAAGGCTTATGGAAGTTGGTTTGAACTCGTTGTAAAAGCAAAGAGCGTTAGTAGTATTTCAACTACGTGGCTTGCGCCCTACAAGGTGTTTTTAAAAGAGGGTGTCGAAGTGACCAACATGACAAAATGCTTTAAAGCCATTTTGCTTGAAGCCTTTGTTCAGCTCGATGGTATAGCTTACCCTCCTACATTGAGAGCGTTGGCAGATAAGAGTTATGATGTGCTATTGCACTATCCTCAGTTAAGAAAGCTAGATATATCAGAAAAGGACAGAAGCAAAAGTAAAGGTAGTAAAGCTTGGTTCAACTATTGGTTCGATAATCCGATTAACGCTTTCACAGAAACAAAAAAACCTGCACATAAGCGCAAAACACACCACTGGTTTTCAATTGAACAAGCACCAAATCAATCCATTGAAGAAGCGCAGTTCAAACTAAACCTTAAAGTTGAAACGCAAGATATTGAACAACTGACCGACTGTATATTGGAGTTAAGTCGCTATCGCCTTGCTAGATATCTTCATACCAAACGTGACAGGCTAGCCGAACCCGAAAGTACACAGACGGTGACAGATGATGCGGTACCAAACCAGCTACAAAGCACAGATGTTGCGGAACACGTGGTACAACTGCCATATTTTCCTAATTTAAAAATTGCTTGTGGTCACTTTAAAACAGGTGAAAGTAGCGAAATGTCCTTCGTACCTGCACCACCGGGGGGTGGAAAAGTCGACCCTGAAAAACATTTCTTAGCTCATGCCAGTGGCAATTCAATGAATGGTGGGAAACACCCTATCTTCGATGGAGACTTGTTATTACTCGAGCGGATCACATCAAGCAATGCGGGATCAATTACAAATACTACTATTGCCATCGAGCGCTTTGACGCAGCTGGCGACGAACAATTTTTATTACGAGATGTAAAAAAACAGATTAATGCGCAAGGTGAAGTAACCTACTTACTTGTGGCAAGAAACCCAGAGTATGCAGTAATGGAAGCCAACGATGAGTTTGTGACGTTTGCGCGGTTGAGAGAAGTTTTTAAACCTTCAGTGAACTAACGCAGGGTGGATATGAGCTGTCAGCGTCAAAGGGTAGCTGGTATTGATTTAACAACCAGGTAGGCTTCTCTGTCAACAGAGCGGGTGAAAGGTTATAGCTTGAACTTAATGTAAGTGAACTGTAAATTTATTTATATATAAAAACTTTGATTGTATTTCACAACTTTAGTAATTAGGACACGTAAACAAATGGATGGCTCAGCGTCACAACAACACAACACAGTAAAAAAAGCGGCTTTATTTTCATTTAATAAATTTGTTGCTTTTACCATTTTTATAACCAGTATTATCATTGGTGCTTATGCAACTGATATTGTTGAGATAGCAAAGGCCTACGTGCTTTATTCTGGTAGTAGCTTGATCCGCTTTATACCAATTTTGGTGCTTAGTGTGGTGATGATAAGTTATTTGTATTATCAATTTGAGCGAGCTGGACTAAGCACTTTTAGGAGATTCATAAAATCAATTTCAACTGTCTTTGTATGTGCAGCATTTTTTTCAGCAGGGATGTTTCTAAAAGACCCTTGGATATCCCTTTCTATGTTCAACAATGAATACGATGGCCCCGTCAAAACTTTTCAACACTATGCGGGGTTTGAAGTAAAGAAAGATAGATGTGAAAAGCGCGGTAAAAATCTTACTTGCTCCTTTTACGCTATTAACCTGCTTCCCCGTGATAATGCTTTTAGAATTAGAAATAAAAGTTATGCGATTGATCATAAAGATAGTCAAGCTAGATTACTCGCATATTATGTAGGTGAAAAGCGATATGGTAGTTATAACTCTGATTACTTTACTGTGCCAGTGGGCAGTAAGCGAATGTTTAAAATGGAGTTTGAGCTTTCATCGGATGAAAAAATGGTGTTTGCTCCGTACTTGTCAGTAGTGCTGGATGCAGAACATCATGAAGAAAAGCATCTCAATTTTAGAGCGATGAAGGTTGTAGACTATATTCAGTAGTCTGCGGTTTTGTATAGGTGAATTATGAACCAAGCCCTTAAATTTTTACTGTCTATTATGACCGTCGTCGTAACTTTTATCGTGTCAGCCACTTTGGCCGGGATGTTGGCGGAGTATGCGGGCTGGTGGAAGAAGCCGGTGATTGGTGGTGTTGCAGCGGCTTGTGTGGTGTTGTCGGGTTATATAAGTGCGCCGGTGTATAAGTTGTATTCTGCGGCGGTGTGGTTATTGATTGGTGCAGGTGTCGCTTGGGTGATGTCGAGTGTGTTTATGTATGCTGAGGATGCCGACACCTCAGTGCCTTTGTATGTCACTTACGCAAGTGGTGTGTTTGCTTTGGCACTTTGTTGGGGTTGGGAGCGTCGAAAGGTTGTGCGAGGGATTGGTTTTCAAGAATAGTGCGCAAGAGATCGCCACATAAAGCGGCTCCTACCAGCGGGGCTAGTTTGGTGGGGGCTGATTTTCTCCGTGATGTGTGTTGTATGGAGCGCCGCGTAAAGCGGCTCCTACCGGTGGGGCTGATTTGGTGGGAGCGGATTTATTCCGCGATGTTTGCTGTATGGATCGCCACGTAAAGCGGCGCCTATCGGTGGGGCTGGTGTTGTGGGAGCGGATTTATTCCGCGATGTGTGTTGTATGGATCGCCACGTAAAGCGGCTCCTACCGGTGGGGCTGGTGTGGTGGGAGCGGATTTATTCCTTGATGTTTGCTGTATGGATCGCCACGTAAAGCGGCGCCTATCGGTGGGCTGATGTGGTGGAAGTGGATTTATTCCGCGATGTGTGTTGTATGGATCGCCGCGTAAAGCGGTTCCTACCGGTGGGGCTGATGTTGTGGGAGCGGACTTATTCCGCGATGTTTGCTGGCTGGTTCGCCGCGTAAAGCGGCTCCTACCGGTGGGGCTGATGTTGTGGGAGCGGATTTATTCCGCGATGTTTGCTGTATGGATCGCCGCGTAAAGCGGCTCCTACCGGTGGGGCTGGTGTGGTGGGAGCGGATTTATTCCGCGATGTTTGCTGTATGGATCGCCGCGTAAAGCGGCTCCTACCTGTGGGCTGATGTGGTGGAAGTTGACTTATTCCGAGATGTGTGTTGCAGGGTTCGCCGCGTAAAGCGGCTCCTACCGGTAGGGCTGGTGTGGTGGGAGCGGATTTATTCCGCGATGTGTGTTGTAGAGCGCGCCACATAAAGCGGCTCCTATCGGTGGGGAGCTAATGTGGTAGTAGCGGTGCTACTCTGCTTAGAGTTACGATATTTCAATAAAAAAGAGAGTCAAGGATAAGGGAATGAAGATGGGTTGGAGTAAATGGAGGGAGACTATTTTTAAGACCACTTTGGTTTTAATATCGGTGTTGTTGTTTCTCTTTTTTGATGGTCGTGAGTTTTGGCTCACCCAGATACAACCTCAATTGACCCATGTAATCAGTAATAAAAAAGCTGAGGTAGATAACCCGCCAGTGGCTCCTGAGCAACGGTTCAAAAAGCCAAGTTTAGCTCGATTAACGAATAGTGATACTTGTGATCATCAAGCCAATTTGAGACGGTTTGGGCGGTGTAAATCTAAGCCCAAAGCAGGGATTAAGTATCGTGTTGAAAATGGAATATATACTTGGGTAGATGAAAAAGGCATCACCAATTACTCGGATAAAAAGCCAGACTCTTCAGCGCTATCTTACCAACCAAAACGTAATCAGGTTATTGATTTCTTTGAACTGAATATTTCTGGGACCCATATCACCAATCAGTTTAAAAATGTGTTGAGCACTAAACTAAATGCTGTATTTCGCGGCTATACCAGTATCGTGGGGTTAGATGCAATGCAAAAGGTGACGTTGACCATCAAAGTGCTGCCAAACAGGCGTGAGTACGAGCAAGCGGTGAGGTCTTATGGTGGTGATCCAAAAGGAAGTGTCGGGATTTATTTTGGCAGGCATAACCTCGCCTTGGTTGAGCAAAGAAGTCAATACGCAACGATGCAAACTGCTGTTCATGAAGCGGTGCATGCAATCAATCAAGCTGTAATTGGATATACGCCGCGATGGTTAAATGAAGGGCTTGCAGGTTACTTTCAAACCATAAAAGTTAACATGCAGGTTGGCACAGTTTATCCAAATTCTGCAAGACTAGATAGTGGCTATATAAAGGGAAATATTTTACCGCCTTATGACCTTATTAACGCGGAGTCTGACTGGAAGTCATATAATACGGACTTAATGTATAAGAGTAGCTGGGCAGCGATTCACTTTTTGATGTCGACAGCCAAGGGGCGGCAGAGCCTCAAGGCATTAATGTTGTACGAGCAAATTGAGCGTTGCAGATCGCTCAACCATCAAGAATCGAGCAAGTTGCTAGCTGAGCATTTCCCAAATTTACATGACAGATTTTTACGGTTTGTACAGAGCCCGGTAGAACCACATCGTCTCTGAGTTAAAATAATGTTATTCATTAGACCAAAGGATAATGTACCTATACTTCCATATTCCTTTATAAAATGGTTATATTATAACTATCGACACTAAGGAAAAACACAAAAATGAACAATAAAAAGTTACCGTTAAACCTAAATAAAAAAGTTATAAAACAACTTGATAGTAAAATGTTGAGCCAATTGGTTACCAATAAAATTGCAGGCGGTTCTAATAGCTATAACGGCCCTTGCTATACACCGGCCACATCGCAACGTTACTGTTAAAAAATTGTTTTTTTATGGTGGTGCGGTCATTTTCATTTTTACGTCATAATGAATAAATGTGTTTGCAGTAGAATAATAACAGCCTAAAACACTTTGATATTTTGCAAATAACGACGCTGTCACCATCAAGCTAACGGGTACATCCGTTGGTTTATACCTAATCTCATGTGACCATTGTCACCAAAGACTCTAATTTATTAGGGTCTTTTTTTATGGCTGGCGATAAGGTGGTCACTACAAGCTGTAACCTTAAATGCGGTGTTAATTGGTTTGATCCTTTTTAAGCTAGTAGGCTTGAATACATGGTGCAAACCCCTTTACATTAAAAGCATAAAAGGCTCTATAAAATGATGCTATAGAGCCGTTTGGTTGGGGAATTATAGCGCTTCAAGCATCCATTTTGCGTTTAAGTTTTCTGGCTTGCCATGACGGTTTAGCTCTGGCCGCTCTTGTGCCTGATTAAACCAAATGTACTGCTGCCAAAATTCATTTTTGATGTTCCAAAGGCCACCTTGATAAATTAACGAATACATCGCTTGGTTGGGCGAGTCTACTAACTTTAAATAACCACTTGCTTTGCTGCTGTAGCTTAAGAACAAAGACGGTGCCTGTGTACTTCTGTAGTAGTGGTAACCTTGTGGGCTGGTGACTTCTGTTAGCATTAGCGGCTCGTTTTGGCTTAATGTTACGGGCGCATTATTTGTGAGCGTCTGTGCAGCCATAAACTGGTTGTTAACTGGTGATTTTATAGCAACCTGCTTACCTGTATCTGGGCGGAGTTGTGGGTATGTCCAACCCGCTGGTGGCGTTTGCCAAGTGATTGACTTCCAGCGCCAGTTATAAGGAATATCAAGGTGGGGATCGTTTAAATCTTCATAGCCTGGCTCAGCTTCAATGTTATATAAGCATTGGTTGCGTTGGGCTTCTAATTGAGCAACACGTTCAGCTTGATTGGTTGTCCCCACATTCAGCTCTGCCATACATTCCGCTAAGGATTTTCCCTTTCCAGTCTCATTCGGTGCAAGCACATAAGTACCATCGCGTTTATCCTCGTCTTGATACCAAGCCAGCATTGCTGCTTCATCAAAAGATAACCAGTGGTCAACTAACTGTTTTGCTTCTTGTTCGGCAATGTCACGTCTTTGTGCTTTTGGCGTTGCCATGGTACGGATAAATGCAGCCCACAGATCTTTGCTAGCCTCAAGTGCAACAATTGCCACAGGTTTCATGCGGCTAATTCGGTATGACTGCCAACCTGACTCTAATCTTGTGTCGGGCTGCCAAATTACGTCACCACTGGAAAAGTCTAGGACATCCTTGGTATCGTGACTATGTTGCTCTGCGCCTTCTGAGCAAAGATACGCTTTGACTTGCCATATTTTTTCATAATTGTCATTAGGTAGCCGAACGGTGTGTTCTGGGCTGAACGAGTCTTGGAATAAGTGCACAGCGCGGCCAAATAAAAAATAGTTGTGGTCAACTTCTGTGAGCGCTGAATGACCGCCGCCATCCCATACCTTCAAGCGTTTTTCTTCCGCCATCGCTGCATCAATAAAGTGTTGAATAAAGCGTTTTTGAGCTCGATATGCGGCGTCAACACCTCCTTGACCACCAATATCATCATAACGGCGCATAAAATGGTCAAGTTGAATATCAGCAGGCTCTTGAGAGACAGCGCTAAAACAATTCGGACCAGTCGGATCTATGCTTGCATTGGTGACATTAAAACCTGCAATATCAACCCAACGCTCCCCAACAATGGCAGAATTTACACTATCATATCTTGGCTCATATAGTGCGTTGTTGTTTAGATTTGCTTGCAGCTTTGACACTTCGTTAAGTGCGGTATTTAGCGAAATATTTTTTGCAAGACCATCGCGCCATGTATGGCGTGGATCGTTTGGATCTGGACTGATGACATGCTCGGCATCTAGCACTTCAAGTGCAGCGGTTCGAGTTAGCCATTCGTGACCCATAGGCATGACACCTTGGCCACCAAATTGTGTAAATGCGTTGACAGATGAGGTGAGCGCTAATCCACATACCAGCGCAAGCGGCTTTATTTTCATATCTACTCCTTGAAAATTAAAAGCTAAAAATAGTGCAGGTGCTCTATATTGGTGGCGATTATAGTTTGTGATTAAAATGTTTCAACAGTTTAATTTTTATTTTTTTAAAGTGTTTTTGGTGTTTAATTTGTAAATTTGGTGGGGCTTGTTTTGGGGGTGATGTGATTAGGTGTCATCGCTTCGCATAATATGGTGTTGTTTTATTATTTCGTTATTTAAAATTATTTTAGTGGGCTTTAGAAAATACGTCATTATCCTATGCCACGCACTTACTCTTACTTTTTAATACCGTAAAAAATGAGTGTATCTTGCAGGTAAAGTCGGACTCTGACCATAAGTACACTCGAGGTTGAAGTATTCGTTTTGCTATACTCAAGTGGGGTTTTGCACTACAACAAGCTCAAAATACGCTTGGCATTTTCCCTTGAAAGGCAGCTTTGCACTGGCATACGTAAAAACTTGTTGGCGGGCACCTCCTTGGCTTCTCCTTGATGTAATAAATCACCGCTGTATACATTAACCTGACATGTGGTTTTATCTTGTTCTTCTGAATAAACAAGCTCCACTTTTTCCGCTTTCATAATTAAGTTTTTATAAGGGTAACCTGCGTCAGTAAATACTCTCTCGGCCGGTGTTGATATTGCATGCGATGAAAATACAACCATGGGAAATGCCAGTATAATTGCGTATTTCATGATAAAGACTCCTTCCGTCTCTGGTTTAAACGCTAAGAAGTATTGTGCGTATTCATAAAACTGACAAACGAGAAATTGTGCACTATAGTTAAGTTTTTGTTAAGTATGTTTAGAATGAAAGCACCGCCATTAAAAGGACTCTGGTACTTTAAAACCGCTGCTGAGCTTGGCGGTTTTAAGCAGGCAGCTGAAGCGTTATTTGTTACCCAAGCTGCGGTGAGTCAACAGATCAGACTATTAGAGCAACAACTGGGTATTTTGCTCTTTGAAAGACAAACCAGGAAAGTGATGCTGACACAACAGGGTCACGCGTTACTGCCTTATTTACACAAAGCATTTGGCCAAGTTGAAATGGGCTTATTAACCCTTAAAGCCGATCCAAGTCCGTCGACGATTAATCTTACCGTTTTGCCATCGTTTGCGACATGTTGGCTATTACCTCGTTTGGCCAGTTTTAATAAGGCGTTGCCAAACTACCAGTTACGCATCGACCCTACAGAGCAGCTAGTCGATTTCCATCAAGATGATATTGATATAGGGATCCGCTTTGGTTTAGGTGACTATCCAGGTTTAAAAAGTGAACTACTCGCAGAAGATGAGCTAGTTATTGCGTATCGCCCGGGGTTAATAGACCCAAGTCAGCCCATTCGCATGCAATTGTCTAAATTGAATTTTATCTATGACGAAGGGCGCGATAATGAAAAGGCTTGGCTTGCATTAAATCAGCAGCTTGGATTAATGGGGCATACGGTGAGTAACCTCAAAATAGATAATGCGGCATTGGTACAACAAGCGACGGTGGCGGGGCAAGGGTTTTCGCTATTGCGCCGACGTTTGGTTAACCAATCTTTGGAGCTTGGACAACTAGAGATCTACCCTGACTTTGCGTGGCCTTGCGAATATCGTTATTACTTAGTGGCACCTGAGCGGCATTTTGAGTGGCCAAAATTAAAGGCATTTCGAAATTGGCTAGTGGCTGAATTAAGGACAAGTATTTAACTTATACTTTGGGTAATGCCAGTTTGCTTTGACGGCAGTAAGACGCAGTAGCGGTGTTATGAATAAGATTTTTTTGTCTTCATATAGGCGACTGAATTAGGTTAATAACGCAAATAGATATGGCAAAGTTGGATCTGAGCGAGATAACTCAAAGCGATATGCTCAGATCCAAAGGCTTATTAATTAAAGGTGTTTTTTAAGAAAGTCGAGATAGGCTTGAGAGGCCTCAATACGATTTTCCTTTTTCGAGAATCCGTGTCCTTCATCTTCAAACAAGACGTATTTGACCGGTACATTGTTTGAGCGAACCGCTTCTACTAATTCATCACTTTCTACTTGCAGTACTCGGGGGTCGTTTGCACCTTGTACCACCATCAGTGGTTTAGTGATATTTTTAGCATGGAAAAGTGGTGATATACGATGCAAACGTTCCTTATCGGTAGCTGGATCGCCTAGCTCATCATACAGTGATTTGCGATATGCCTCCCACCAAGCCGGAATAGACTCAAGAGTTCTGACCCAGTTAGTTACACCAAAGATATTGATTCCAAGCTTAAACTCTTCCGGCTCGAATGCCAATGCCGCAGCTGTCATATAGCCACCATAGCTTCCACCCATGATGCCGATGCGGTCAGCATCGACCCAGTCCAGTTGTTGTAGGTATTTTTTACTCCAAACGATATCTTGTAAATCATCTTCGCCATGACGCTTGTCATCTAAGTGGAAGAAGGTTTTACCGTAGCCAGAGCTACCTCGGTTGTTTACGGCAAAAATGGCATATCCTTGGTTAACTAAGTGCTGAGTAAGTGCACTATAACCTGTCATGCTCTGGCCTCCAGGGCCGCCATGAACGAATACAAGTGCCGGTACCTTATTTGTTGAGCTTGCGAGTTTTGGTTTATAAAGTACTCCAGGGATCTCCAAACCATCAAAACTGTTAAAGCGAGCGATAGTGCTTTCGACCAGGTGGTCAGTATTGATTTTTTCACTTAACGTCGAGGTGAGTTGCTTAACTTTGTCACTTCCAACCTGCCATACGTACAAGTTATTTGGCGATGTATCTGAATTTAAATAAAAAGTCATCAGCTTTTCGTCATCAGAGAAGTTAACACTGTTTATGCTACCAGCTGGGAGCTTGGGTAAATTGATATCCTTGCCTGTTTTCAGGTCGGTGATCGTCACTTTAATACTGGAGTCTTCGTTTACACCAACTACGCGGTAGCGGTTGGAATCGGAGAAATACAAAAATCGTACGTCCCAATTTTTTACGATGTAGGGTGTGTGTTTACCTGTCGCGATTTCATAACGCCAACTTTGAGAGAACTCACCATGGGCATCAGTGCTGTAGTATAAATACTTGTCGTCCTTAGAAAATGCTGAAGCGAAAAAGTTTGCCTCGTGCTCCACGTTTGAGATCTCAACGAGTGGGGCATCTGGGTTATGTAAATCGAGTAAAAATAGGTCGCTGTCTTTATTACCTTGGGCATTGACAAGTGCAAGGTAACGGTCCGTCTCACTCATTTTTTGGACATTTAAGTTTTTGTCATTTTTATAGATAAGTTCACTTTCGTAAGTGCTGGCATCAAAGCGATATAGATCCATAAAGCGTTCATCGCGCTTATTACTTAACACAAAAAATGCCTTGTTATCCTCAGAGAAGCCGACAAAACCTGCTCTGACCTTTTCTCCCGGTGTGAGGTCTTTAACATTGCCATTTTCGTCACGGACAAAGAGATGAAATCGTTCATTACCGCCGCCGTCTCGGGTGAATAAGATACGGGGATCGTTGGGAAAATATCCAACTGGATAGGTTGAGTCTGCGGCATCGGTTATTTGTGTTCTTTTGCCTGTTTTAACATCAACTTCATAGAGGTTAAATATGCCTGACTCATCAGAGGCCACCAAGATTTTCTTTGCATCAGGGCGAAACGCGTTACCTTGAATATCTGTGGTGTCAAAAAATGTTTCTGCCGAATACGTTTTAAAGTCAGAGATAGCTTGAGTAGTTTGTGGTGGATTAACTTGTTGACTGGTTTGATTGCATGCTGTGAGTGACGCGAGCAACGCACATGCTAGGAGTGATTTTTTAAACATAATTTCCCTGCTTTCGTTATTGTTATTGATTTCTAGCATATAACGATAGAAATCAATGGCAAGCGTCTCACCGAGGATTTATGTAAACCAATGTAGGGTTGGTATGTGATTGGCTTTCCAGTCAAAGGGCCAATCACATACTAAGTTTAGGGGGAGTAATTATTTAAGGTCAAATCGGTCTGCATTCATCACTTTGGTCCACGCCTCAACAAAGTCACGAACAAACTTCTCTTTACTATCATCTTGTGCGTACACTTCGGCGTAAGCACGCAAGATAGAGTTAGAACCAAAGACGAGATCAACGCGAGTGGCTGTCCATTTTACTGTGCCCGTATCACGTGTTTTGATCTCATAGAGGTTTTCTTCAATAGGCTGCCAGATATATGACATGTCGGTTAAGTTAACAAAAAAGTCATTACTTAAGCTACCAACATTATCGGTGAATACGCCATGGGTTGTTTGCCCATGATTGGTGCCGAGCATACGCATACCACCAATAAGTACGGTCATTTCATTGGCTGTCAGCCCCATTAGCTGGGCTCTATCGAGCAGCATTTCTTCTGGTTTTACGCTGTAATGTTGTTTTTGCCAATTGCGAAAACCATCATGGACAGGCTCTAATACGTCAAATGACTCGATGTCAGTTTGCTCGTCTGTGGCATCGCCTCGCCCCGCAGCAAAGGGTACCTGAATTGATACACCAGCATTTTTCGCGGCTTGCTCAATAGCTGCGCAGCCTCCTAACACAATCAAATCAGCCATGCTTATGGTCGGCGTAAAGTTACTTTGCACGGTTTCTAATGCTGTGAGGACCTTCGCTAGGCGTTCCGGTTCATTGGCGAGCCAACTCTTTTGCGGGGCAAGGCGGATCCTTGCCCCATTTGCACCACCTCTAAAGTCGGAGTGTCTAAATGTTCTGGCGCTATCCCACGCGGTAGCTACCAATTCTGAAATAGTGACATTGGTAGCTAGAATTTGTTGCTTGAGCGTACTAATTTCATTGTCATTTAGGGTGTAGTTAACGCTAGGGACTGGGTCTTGCCAAATTAGTTCTTCGTTAGGGACTTCCGGTCCGAGGTAACGGCTTTTAGGGCCAAGGTCACGGTGAGTAAGTTTGAACCAAGCTCTGGCAAAAACATCGTTAAAATAGTCAGGTTCGGCATAAAACTTTTCAGCAATTTTTCGATAAGCAGGATCCATTTTCAACGCCATATCGGCATCTGTCATCATTGGCATGCAGCGTTTGGATGCGTCTTCAGCGTCAATTGGCTTATCTTCTTCTTTAATGTTGATAGGTTGCCATTGCCACGCGCCCGCTGGACTTTTAGTTTGCTCCCATTCGTAGCTAAATAGCAAGTAAAAGTAGCCATTATCCCATTGTGTTGGGTTGGTTGTCCAAGCACCTTCAATGCCACTGGTGACTGTGTTTGCCCCGATCCCTCTTGATGTATGGTTCATCCAACCGAACCCTTGCTCATGCAGATCTGCTCCTTCTGGAGCTGGGCCTAACTCATCAGCATTGCCATTTCCGTGTGCTTTGCCTACTGTATGACCACCTGCGGTAAGTGCGACCGTTTCTTCATCGTTCATCGCCATTCTAGCAAAGGTGACTCGCATATCTTCAGCAGTTTTAAGTGGGTCTGGGTTACCGTCTACACCCTCAGGATTAACGTAGATAAGACCCATCATCACAGCGGCAAGCGGATTTTCTAAATCGCGTTCACCGCTATAGCGACTGTTTGAATTATTGGAAGGAGCCAGCCACTCTTTTTCGCTGCCCCAGTAGGTATCCTTTTCTGGATGCCAGATATCTTCTCGACCACCGGCAAAACCGAAGGTTTTGAAACCCATTGATTCATATGCCACGTTGCCTGCTAATATGATTAAGTCCGCCCATGAAATTTGGTTGCCATATTTCTTTTTAATAGGCCAAAGCAAACGTCGTGCTTTGTCTAGATTGCCGTTATCTGGCCAGCTGTTTAGTGGCGCAAAACGTTGATTACCTGTATTTGCACCTCCTCGACCATCGGCTACACGGTAGCTTCCAGCGGCATGCCATGCCATTCTTATCATTAACCCACCGTAATGTCCCCAATCAGCGGGCCACCAAGGCTGTGAGTCAGTCATCAAGCTAGTGAGATCTTGCTTTAATGCTTGATAATCCAAACTATTAAACGCGGTCTTGTAGTTAAACCCGTCATCCATTGGGTCTGTTTTGGTGTCATGTTGATGTAAAATATCTAGATTAAGGCTGTTTGGCCACCACTGGTGTTGGGTTTGTGCAGAGGAAGTGTTTGCGCCATGTGCAAACGGACAAACTGATGGGGTACTTTGTTGCTTACTCATTATAAATCCTTGGTTATCGGTGACGAAGATTAAACACCAATCTTAGCGACAGGGTGTGGGCACTCACTGTTTTAAAATCAGGCAAAACTGTACTAACTGTATGCCCCAAACCTACGGCAAGCGGTATACCAAGTTACTCCTTCCAATTGCGCAAGTATCAAGAGTAATTGGTATTTCTTGGATTGGTATACAGCATAAAGGTAGTTCCGCTTGGAGGCTTTTACCAGTATCTAGAGGGGTTTGGGTATCTCCATGCTTTTGCAATAATTGCAAAAGCATGGGTGAAGGTGTGTTACCAACAGCAAAGGTCAACAGACCCTAGTTTATCACTTGCTGAGAGTGGGTATGAGGTGTCGTTTGTGTGTTTGTAGCTGTGGTATTTATCCGTGAGATTGTTTTCCAACAAATTAAGGTCATTAATGTTAAAAGTGCGATGACTACAGCAAAATCAAAACGTGTTGTGGGGGGAAGCGCATCAAATTGTGTTATCAATGAGACCAGATTGATTATTGCTGTGATGCAAAATGTAATGCAGCTAAGACCGAGCAATACTTTGCTATATGACAGCACCTGCTTAGCGAATTGACTGCTGAGCAATGCAAATATAAATGCTGAAAACATAGAAAACTTCACGGTTTCCAATTTATCAATATGACTTACTGGGAGTGCTGTAGTAAGTGCAAATCCAACGCTTATGGCTAATAACACGCCAATAAAAGCGCCACTGGTTAAGCGCTTAACAAAAAGCAAACTCCTTGGACTTTGCTTGCGCTGTTTGGCTCGTTTGTCTATCCACATCAGATTCCCACTGACGATTAAATAAGCGGTGGCAAGGCCAAGGCATAAGAAAGCTAAACGCATGCCATAGCCTGCAAAATCACCAAAATGTAGACTTGCTATCGTTGATAGCCCAGCACGAACGGCATTGTCGTAATTGTTTTCTGTGAGGTAAATTTGTGATTGGTCAGCAAGTTTATATTGCACTTCGTTGTAGTTAGAGAAGGCGTCATTGCTCTTTGCACTAATACTAACTACCGCATTTTTATCACCAAAATGGGTGATTTCAACGGAGGTGATTGTCACATCTCCAAAGGTGTTGAGTGCTTTTTCACGCAGCGCATCAATGCCTGTCATCGTAGCTGATTGCTCGACGGCCTCGACGGTTGGCTCGTTGAACCCAGCCGCTTGCAGCAGTGCTGTTTGGTTGCCTCCATATAGCAACACCGCATAGGAGATCTGATAGATAATCACTAAATTAAATACCAGACCGGTAAATGCGTACATTATATGAAATGGCAACCCCATGGTGCCAATCAAGTTGTGTGCATCAAGCCACTTGTCTTTCTTGCCTTCAGTTCGATATTGAAAAAAGTTTTTAGCAATTTTACGCCAATGGATAACAAGGCCGCTTAAGATAGCAACAAAGAAGCATAAAGTGATCACGCCAACAAAGTACAGACCTATCCGACCAAGCCCTAAATCATAGTGGAGCTGATATAAAAATGTGGCAAACTCAAATGTATCGGCGTCTGCAAGTACGGCTCCAGAGCTTGGCGAGAGAAGTAGGTGGCGATCTTGGTGGTCTTCACCTGTTACTGGGTGTGGCTCATCCAAATGGGTAGCAAAATAAACTTCAATAAATGGGTTATGTTCACTTGGCTCACGCATGAAAAAGCTATGATGCGTATCGATATTATATTGCTGTTGCAAGCTTGAAATAGCTTTATCATAAGAAATAGACTCTTCTGCGGAGGCTGATTTTACTGCCAGTTGAGCTCGCTCCCACCCGTTTATATTGTCTCTAAAGAGGCTAAGAGAACCGGTAATAAATACGATAAACAGTACTGTTGAAATAATCAGTCCTATCCAAGCGTGCGCCTCAGTCAACGATTTTAGCGTTTGATTTTTCATGTTTTATCTCATTAACAGTAGTGCAGAGTTGAGGAGTATCGAAGGGATCAAAATAGTAAATAAACGCTTACTTGCAGCCCCTGCGGTGGTAAAAGCATAGCTCCATGTCATCACGCCAGCCCAAATAGGAAAAGCAAGAATAAGGCCTAGCATAAGCTTAGCGGCTTCAGAAAACGGCAAAAGTAAATTCAAGTTTAAAACTAAAGAGATAGACAGTAGCAGCCCGAGAAAAAATCCAAGTAAAGTTTTAGGCCACATATGCTATGCCTCCCAATAACAATGAAAAAGCACAAACCATTGTGGCGGTCAGATAAAAGCGTCTTTTTGGATAAGCACTAAGCAGAGTGACCGACACTAACGACGACATCAGCACAACGACGACAGCAAGCATTGCTGAAACGATGGGAAATTGTAGCGTTAAAATATAAAAACCAGAAAAAATCAGTAAGGCTGCGATAGCATAGCTTGGTGAGCGCTTTAGCGAAGTTGCCAAGTAGCGCTGTTTTGGACTCGCGAAGTAGAGTAAGGTTGTTGCAAACCAAATTGGTATAATTGAGAAAAAGCTCATGATGCTGATAATCATTATTGTTTACAATTGATTGTAATGATTATGGGTAGGCACTGCAAGAGGGAGAGTGATAATTGTTATTTGCGAGATGCGAGATGCGAGATTAACTATTCACCCTTTACAAACTCTATAGCTTCATGTTGGTGAGGGGGTAACTCTCATCTACACCATAAGCTCTAGCAGCTTGTTTCAATAGTAGTCAAGAAGGCTTAGTGGTGTATTTGCCGAGTAAAGCCGTGCGGCTAATGACAAGAAAGCACGGCTTTTGATTGTGAATTAGCTTTTATACCAATTTGCTTAATTAAGTGGTCTATTTTGAGGCGAGAAAATCTTGTCGATAACTCCGCTACCGCGTCCTGCTATCGCCAAGGTACCTACATCCGTGTAGGCAAGGCAAAAATTTTGCTATTTAGTTGTTCTAAATGAGAAATTTTTAACGCTGTTAGCGTCAGATTTATTCCTTCAAATTGAGCAAGTATTAAGTCAAATTGGTATTAGATAAGTGAGAAGCTACCTTGCATGATGGCAAAGTGGCCAGGGAATGAGCAAAAGAACCGATAGTCTTCACCCTTTTTTAAGCGTTCAGTCGAAAAAGTGACCGTAGTTTGTTCGCCACCACCAATGACTTTACTGACCGCATATACGCGATCATCACCTGGTTTAACATAACTATTGCTTGAACCTGCGGTCATGCCGTCTGTGGCGACTGCTTGCACATCTGCTGCCTTACTCAACACCCAATTATGCCCCATGGTTGTTGCTGGTAACTTTCCTGTGTGTTTTAAAGTGAGAGACACTTCTTTACAGCTGCTTGGAGCGCTAAGCGCCTTTGCTGAAAATTGCATCATGTCATTTGCTTCAATAGTCAGTGCGCATTCATTGGCTGAGGCCGCTTTTGATAATGTTCCCGCCGCAAGAGAAATCAAAAGTACAGAAAAAAGGTGTTTCATAATTTAACTCCTAAATAAAAATCATTTTCATTATCAAGTGTGCGTTGTTGTTTGTAAATGGATCAAGATCAAAAAAACTGTTCTATGCTTGAGGCTAATACGGAACTTAGCAATGGAATCGATCATGAATAAATATTGGCTTGTACCACTTTTACTCAGTCCACTACTTGCAAATGCTGATACCTCTTCAACCATTACATTGGCTTCTGATTACTTGTTCAATGGGGTAAGTCAAAGTAAAGAAGACGAAGTAATACAGGTCAGTTTAGATTGGCTCGGCGATACTGGGTGGTACGCAGGGGGCTGGGTTTCAAAGGTCGATTTTGGTGATGGCACTGACTTTGAAGGAGATATTTATGGAGGATATAAATTTACACTAGTTAACAACGTAACATTAGATATTGGTGTTTCTCAATATACCTACCATGGCGATGACGTGAGTTCAGAGTACAATTATGCTGAAGCTTACGCCAAGCTTGGTTATGGCCATACCAGCTTGGATTTTTGGTATGCGTGGGATTACTTTGGTACCGGTGCAGGGCACGGTATTGTAATGTTAACTCACACTCTAGTACTTGACGATAACTGGTCTATCACACTAGGAGTTGACCATTCTATGAGCTTTGACAGTGATAAGTTTGAATGGGAATCTGAGGATGATGACTACACACATTGGCATTTAACTGGAACATACTCAATAAACAGCTGGAGCATGTCATTAGGATACGAAAGTAATGATATTGACAGCTACGCCGACTCTACATTTTTGCTATCCATTTCAACAGTTATCGATTGGTGATTTAACTTTTGGTTTAAGTTTTATTAACTTTTGTATTGATTTTAGCTGCAAATTGTACTTTTATATAATAGTGCAATTAACGTCACTAGGGGGCTTTTTTATGGTGCCTGACAAGTGACGCGTATAAGAACAACATATACGCTGTGGAGCTGAAATATGAAGGATTCGATAAAATTGACAGCACTGTCTCTTGCGATTTTCTCCCGGTTTAGTTTTTCTAGCCCTTTAGAATTTGCGGGGGGAGCAGACATGTCAAAATTGATAGATGTACAGCATATCTTACCCAATTTGAATGAGTATTGTAGTGATGTCATCACGCTCAAAGGTGTCGTGACCAGTGTGTGCAAAAAGTTAGGTTGCTGGATGACGTTACAAGTTGCCGACGGCCTTGATGTGAATATTCAGGTGGAACAAGGTGATATGGTTTTCCCTACCGCTGCAATTGGGCGTGAAGCCCATGTTACTGGGCGCTTTACCCGCGTTGAGCAAGCCGCGCAGCCACAACTAGAGCTACGCGCTGAGCAGAGCGTATTAATGCAGCTGGGATTTGAGCCCACCGCAGTGACTATTTCTTAGCACACGATTGGCTAAACATCGGACGGGTGTTAATACAGTAGATAGAAGAGTACAAGGCTACCAAGTGTGGTGATATATAAGTTTTTAAACCGATATGCGAGTATCACAGCAAAGGTTGCAGCGATTAGGTAAGGATTATGTACGCTCAGTGCGAGTTGTTCATCTTGAATAAACACAATGGGTACCCAAATTGCGGTGAGTACACACGGAGCGCTAAAGCTTAAAAATCGCTGCAATTTAGGTCCGATAGTAAAGGGCAGTTGCTTTGCGAGAAATAAATATCGTGTCGCGAATGTGACGCAGGCCATTGCTAAAATCGTTGTTATCATCTGCGCTCCTTGTAACTTTGTAGCAAATATCCAACGGTCATGCCAAGTAACGCTGATGTGATTAACCCAAACTCAAAGTGGACTAGCTTAAATATCAGAATACTGATGGCAGAGCAGATACAGGCGCATAAAATAGGCACTGTGGTAATGCTTGGTATAACCAGCGCGATGAATATTGCTGCAATAGCAAAGTCTAATCCCAAATTGGTCAAATCTGGTAAGAACTGACCTGCAATAATGCCAATGAGTGTCCAAAGGTTCCAAGCGACATAAAAGCTTCCGCCAGCAACCAGAGCATAAAGCAGCCTGAGTTTCCCCTGATATGCGCGATGGTGGTGAGAAAATGCAAACAGTTCATCGGTTAGAAAAAATGCTATAGAACTTCGCCATTTGAGTGGCTTATCTACCATCTTATTGCGAATAGCAAGACCATACAGCAAGTGTCGAGCACTAATGATAAATGTGGTGATGAGCAAGGTGATCAAAGCGGTATCTTTCGCAATAAGCTCTATTGCCACCAACTGCGCAGAGCCGGCAAAAACGAGTAAAGACATAAGCTGCGCTTCTAATGGCGTAAAACCATTTTGTACGGCCAGAGAGCCACATAATATTCCCCATGGGAGCACTGCTAGGTTGAGCGGTAGCATATCCCAAAAGCCCTTGTATACAGCAACTTTCATGGTTAACAGGCCTTACTGTATTGACTGGGCGTGATCCCCATATTTTTTTTAAAATGACGATTAAAGTGGCTTTGATCGTAAAATCCTACAGTCAAAGCTGCATGTGCAACACTTTTACCACAGCGCATAAGTGCCTTTGCGTGATTGAGGCGATGCTGAATTTGAAATGCGTGTGGAGTGAGGCCTGTTTGTGACTTAAATACTCGAATAAAGTAAAAAGGACTCATATCAACAAGGCTGGCAAGTTTATCGAGTGAAACCTCTTCAAACAGATTGTCCAATAAAAACTGCTGGGCGGTGCGGATGCGCGCTTTTACCGACTTTTGTTTCCCTTCAAGCCTCACATTACCTTGCTTTTGGCTCAGATAAGACAGTAAGGCTACCAGCTGAGATTGTTTTGCTAATAAGCCACTTTCAGACTCTAATACATTGAATGTAGTATTCATTAGTTGTGCAAGCGTTGGATCATGTACTACGGCATCTTGAAAAAACGGTGCCATGGCGCTGCCACTTCCCAAAAGTTGATTAAAAAGCTCGGGCGTTGGGTACAAAGAGCGATATGAAGAAGGGCCTGCGGAAGCTTTTCGGCAGTCATGTACTTGCTCTGCGTTTATCAAAATAATGCTATGTTGCTGAGCAACGTGCTCTCCACCAGAGCGATAAAATTTCTGCGCGCCACTCTCAACAAAGGCTAGGGTGTAGCCACTGTGACTATGTCTGCCAAAATCCTCTTTTTTATCAATATTATGAAGTACTTCTAAGCCACCGAGATCACGATGAAAACTAAACTTTGCATGTTGCATATTTCTCTCCCCATTGATAAGAAGGGTATCCGCCTTAACGCGATATGTCTTGTACAAAATTGCACAATTGGCTCACCAGACTTGTTTTTTTATAATATTGACCTGACGGCTTTTTATCAGACACCGACTATTTTGCACTATTAATGTATCTTCATAAGTGCCGTTGAAGATAGTGGTTGGTGCATGTGGCTGTCCTATTGCCTGTTGATGGAGCACAAAGTAACTGTTTGCCTCATACAGATTAGATTTTACATGTTTAATATTGGCACTAGTCATCATGTGCATACTTTTTGTCTTGCTTATGGCTTGCTGTTGCCGCAGGACGATGTCATCTGCACCTGTTAGACTAATCTTGAGTGCGGGTATGGTAAATGTAGCGTTATCAGTGAAAACACTGCGGTAATCAGCCGCTGATTGAGCATCTCGATACGTTATGTATTCTTGTAGTGTCTTTTCACAGTTTTTAAGGTGGGTATTTTTAGGTTGTGTAGACATGCAGCCAGTCGTAAGTAAAAGTGTGGCAAAAAGCGCAGCGAATACTTTCATATTTATTATCCATGTTGAATGATGATTGTTAATTTCAGGTAATGCTGGTTTCTTGTCAAGCAACACCATTTTTGCCGTTTATTTCAAAAGCGCTTACGCTTGTGTGTTTTTCATGTGCCGACGATATTTGAGCAAAGTAGTATAGTTACTCATAGCGCCTTGAGCTGTTGGAGGATCACAGCGGTAGTGCCGCAGATCTAAAAGTCGGGTAAATAAACTTCAATGTAATTATTTTGTAAATAGACTTTAACGTTAGCCTCCTATTATCTTTTTTGGACTAGTCCAGATAATCTTAGTAAAGGAAAGATAATGAAATTACCCGTGCTTCGCAGTGCATTACTTGCACTTTCATTCACCGCCTGTGCAAATGCACTTGAAAATAAAGTATTGCTGATTGGGATCGATGGATTACAATACGAAAAAATTGGCAGCAATCATACCCCAAATTTTGACCGCTTATTTCTAAGTAAAGCGTATACAGGCGGGCTCTCAAAAACTCAAACACAGCAAAAAACCAAAAGTGGCCCAGGCTGGGCAACGATTTTAACGGGAGTTTGGGTGAACAAACATCAAGTCCCAAGTAATGACTCTGGCTTGGCGAATAACGCCTATCGTAGCCTTTATCGTTATATCGCAGAGCATGACGCCAGCGCTCATATTGCGAGCTTTAGCACTTGGGGGCCTATCCATAGCCAATTCTTTCGACGCGATCTCGGTTTAATGAAGCAAAGGTCAGAAGGCGGCAGTGATGATGATAATTTGAACAAAGCGTTGGCGACATTAAATAATGACTCTGCAGACTTCGTTTTTCTACATTTAGATGAGCCAGATGCCGTAGGGCATGCCTTATGCTTCGGCTCTGCGTACAATAAAGCGGTCGAAGATGCAGATAAGAGATTAGGCAAGCTTCTTGATGCCGTTGAAGCCAAAGAGCGAAAAGGTGAAAACTGGTTAGTGATGGTCACGACAGATCACGGTCGCACGCCGATTGTTGGTTGTCACCATGGTGAGCAAACAGAACCAGAAAAAACTATTTTCATAGCTTCTAACAAGAGACTGAATAAGGAATTTAGTTCGAAGGCTGTTAACCCTGCTAATACGGACTTTTCTGGTTTGTATGGCTACCCGGCACAAACTGCGATTGTACCGACTATCTTATCCTTTATGGGAATAGAGACGGGTGTCCAAGCGGGGTTTGAGAGTACATCACTGTATGGTGATGTAGGGATCCGTAAGCTAAATTACGCCAATAAACTTTTTACCTGGCTTGATGATGCACATGCGCCTACTCGGGTTTATCGTAATAATCAATTGCTTGAGACATTACCCGCGGGTGTGTCGCAGTGGCAAGATTCAGCCCCAACTTCTGGTATCAATGACTATAGCTTTGAGCAGCAGGGCGTCTATGTTGGCTATCGTGTGACTGAGCTTAATTTGACCGCAGCACATCAATGGCACAACACTAAAAGCTATTTTTTTTCTGAAGATGCACGCTATTGGCGTTACGACACCTTGTTAGATAAAACTGATGATGGTTATCCTGTGGCGGTGACGGACGGCAATTGGCCGGGGCTTGCAAAATATGCAGAGCAAATTCAGGCAAGTTTCTACAAAGACCGTAATACGGTCTATTACTTTTTATCTACGGGGCTGTACCTAAGTTATGACGTACAAAATGATAGGGTACGAACGGGTTATCCTAAAGCCATAGATAACAGCTCGTGGCCGGGGCTTGCTGAATATGCGAACAAAATAACGGCGACACTACGCTGGACGTCTGACAAAGTATATTTTTTCCTAAATGATGGTCGATACTTACGCTATGATTTAGGAGATGACAGTGTTGATAGTGGCTACCCTAAGGCCATTAATGATAGCACTTGGCCGGGGGTGGGCGACTATGCGAGCAAGATAAGCGCTGCTTTAAAGTGGAACAGTACACGTGCTTACTTCTTTTTAGATGACGGTCGTTATCTGAGATACAGCATTACATTAGATAAAGTAGATCCAGGTTATCCTAAAGTAATTGATAACGGCACTTGGCCTGGGCTGCAATAGTAGTAACAAAAATAATAGACTTTTTAAGGAGTGAGCAGGTTCAAACCGACACTCCTTTTTTTCGTCCAGCTTTTCTGTTGTGGACACTTTTCGGTTATGCTGAGTACCCCTCGTTTTATTTGGATATGATTGATGGACTTTAGATCTGACACAGTTACGCTACCGACGCCTGAGATGAAGCAAAGCATGTTTGATGCAGCACTTGGTGACGATGTTTATGGCGACGATCCGACGGTAAATACCCTAGAGCAATTTGCGGCTGAGCGTCATGGGTTTGAAGCTGCGCTATTTACCTCTTCTGGCACGCAAGCAAACCTTCTGGCGTTAATGAGTCATTGTGAAAGAGGTGACGAATATTTATGTGGCCAACAGGCGCATAATTATAGGTTTGAAGCGGGTGGTGCGGCAGTGCTTGGCTCAATCCAACCACAACCTCTAGAAAATGAGGCTGATGGTAGTATTTGTCTAGAACGGATCAAACAAGCTATCAAGCCCAACGATTTTCACTTTGCTAATACCAAGCTACTCAGTTTAGAAAATACCATTGGTGGTAAGGTACTTAGCCTTGAGTATCTAGCAAAGGCAAGAGCATTATGTGACGAACACGGATTAATGCTGCATTTAGATGGTGCTCGTGTGTATAACGCCGCTGTAGCACAAAATGTGGATATTAGAGAAATTGTCAAGCATTTTGATTCTTTTACGATTTGTCTCTCCAAAGGACTTGGTGCGCCAATTGGCTCTTTATTATTGGGTAATAAAGCATTTATCGAAAAAGCGCGTCGACTAAGAAAAATGCTGGGCGGTGGAATGCGTCAAGCAGGTATGCTTGCAGCGGCTGGCCTTTACGCGTTACAGCATCATGTAGAGCGCCTCAACGAAGATCATCAAAATGCACAATATTTAGCTGAAAAACTTGAACGAGTCCCGGGGTTTAAGCCATGTAAGCATACAGTACAGACAAACATTGTGTTTGTTGAAGTTGAGCCTCACATAGATTTATTCACTATCGCTGAGCAGTTAAAGAGAAAAGGGATAAACATCACTCCAGGCTACCAGGGGTGTAGATTGGTTACCCACTTGGGGATTGAGCAGGCGGATATCGATACATTTATTACTGAACTTTCACGCATTACTCAGGTTTAGTTTGAACAAATTTTCACAAATATCGTGTTGACTTTAGGAACGTGACTCACTATTTTCTGCGTTTTCACAAAGAGAATAAGTCAATGTCATCATTTTTAGTCAATACAACCGTTGGGGTTACTGCACTTTTTTGTAGTTTAAGTAGCTTAGCGAACCCTGTGGAGTTTTCAGTTGGAACAGGGTATCCGTTTTTTGGTCAACTTGAGGTGTCGGTTCCTCAAGCGCAAAGTCAGAGTAAATGGTATGGTAGTTATCGCATTGGACTTGATGATGGCTTATTGCTTGGTTATGAGCGTGCGGTATCAGCGAATAATAAACATGCTGTAGGTGTTGTTGCGGGCGCGCTTGGAGCGAGAGATGTCGGTCCGGCCTGTGAAGAAGATGATGATATTGTTTGTGGTATTTTTGAGCCAATTATTAACTTGTTTGATGATGAAACCACCAACGGTGTCGGCTTAAGTTACAGTTATTACTTTTCAAGCATTAACCAAAGGGGCTGGCATGTGAAGTTCATAGCAGGCTACGGCGAAAGTAGTGATTCGAATAAAAAGCGTGCGGATGGCAGTGTGGCGATAAGTTACCAATTCTAATGTAATGGCTCTAATTCAATATAAGCTCAGTGGTGGATAATTCCTGCTCTAGATATTTTTATGTCCTTTTAATGTAATTCACTTCCAATATTTGGCTATTGGAAGTGAATTACACGCTGTTATTGATAAGTTTGGCAGCAAGGAAGATATTAGTTATTCAACACTAAGGCTATTCAGTTTCACCTGTGAAGTGATTGGCATCACAGCTGGAAATGTATTTACTTGGGCGAAGCTATAAGGATAATAAAGGTTTAAGTTGTTGCTTAGCTTTAAGTCAATGTGCTCTATAGAGCCACGCTCATGACATGTGATTGCTGCCTCAAGCCTGGAAATAGTTTTATTCATTTTTAACTTTTTTTCTTTATTTCCTTGATTGTTAATTAATTCATCTATTAAAAGTATATATTTAATAGGGTAGTAGTTATATAGAGAATAACTTACGGGGTTATACCTCGTTAGTTCTAATGGTTGGTCGCCATTATTATCAAACTGAACGTCAAATCTATTTTTTAAAGTATGATTGCAAATAAGTGCTACACATCTTTCCTCATTCAAAAATAATAAAATATAAGATAATAGGACATCAACCCAACTTCCGCGGTTATTCTTTCTTGCAACTTCAGTAAGACCACTCTTGGAATTTAGGATCCACGCTGCGAATGCTTTTAGCCATAATTTGAAGCCGTGCAGGGTATCGGTGTCCAACTTATCGTTAAGTAGTGCACAAGCCTCGATCGCAAGTAACAGCCAGCGAGAGTCAATGATCCCCAACCCATACTGATTACCAGTCCATGGCATAATTTGTGCGAACTCCATGTGAGGATTCATGGCTGTTTCACCATCAATAAACCAAGTGTTTATTTGCGCTTGGATATATTCAATCTTTTGTTGCTCTGGAGCATCACAATAAGACAAAGCAACGAGATGTAGTCTTGCACATACCTGCGCCAATTTTGGCTTATCAGATATACTCGCCAAAAATGGGTTTGATCTACTATCTCTATGCTGTACCGTTTCTTTACTTTTTATTAAAGGGTTTGTGTTTTCATTAACGTAGTAATAAGGGGCGAAGGATAAATAATCTTTTGTACACCCACTTGGCGGATCGACATCTTTTTTAGTGATAGAGATTACACCAAGGTTAACCGCTTGGTTAGCAAGCTGGTGAAGCTCAGTGTTATCCGCGTTACTGAGTGTAGTTTTATATTTTGATGTAAGGTGAGAAAAATACCTATGGAGGTTAGTTGTGTCTTCAACTTCAATTTTTTTTACAACATCTCTTACAGTTTTCCGGTAATTAAAAATAAGTTTAGATATTGATAGGTTAGTTATTATCTTTATGTTTTCTTTCACGATATTTTCTCATAAATCTTATTTTTGTGCATGATAACTCATAAAACCCTTTTGCAGGTACATTTTCTAGCTAAACTTTAAAAGTTAACAGGCGAACCCACTGTCTTTAAGGAGAAAATGAGTAGGCGTCATCGCAGAGGCACATGAAACCAGTGACTAAAGATGAAGGTTAGGTGTATGTGGTGGGGTTACATAATTGTGGATTTACACATAACGATGGGTCTCGTTGCAGGTAAAAACACTGAGCTATGTTGTTACACCAACTGACCGAGTCAATTGGTGTAACCCTTATCCTGATACTTGGTTTATCAGAACTTGTATTTTACGTTGGCGCTAACGGTACGACGTTGCCCATAGAAACAGTCGCCTCGATACAAACAACTGGTGATGACCGTTTTGTCACTCACATTATCGATTTGTAGACTGAACTGATACTGGTCAATATCATAGCCAATCATCATGTCAATGAGGTTGAAATTATCAGTGACTAATTGCTCATGTAGTGTTTGGCCGTTAAGGACGATTGTACGACTACCATCATATGTTTCACCTACATGTCGAACACCTGCACCAAACTTAAGCCCTGGAAGTAGGTTGTCTGCTCTATACGTTGCCCAAATAGATGCAAGGTGTTTAGGAGTTGCTGAAAGCGGAGCATCATCAGTGATAAGTGTTCTCAAGTCTTGTGCTGCAAATAGCTCCATGCTGGAAAGTGGTGTGATATCTTGCTCGGTATCAGAATAAGAGTATGCAGCATATACATCAAGGTGCTGCCACTCAAGTTGAGCTTCTAACTCAAACCCTTTCACCTCTATCTCACCGTCTTGCACTTCAAATTCAGGAGACACTTTGCGAACTTGGTTTTTATCTTTTATTTCAAATATTGATGCTGTAATTAAGTGCTCAGTGCCTGCTGGTTGATATTTCAAGCCAAGTTCAACTTGCTCACCTTCTAGTGGCTTGTAGGCACCACCTTGCGCTTTTTGACCAAATACAGCTTTGAATGACTCCGAGTAACTTGCGTATGGAGCTAAGCCATTCTCGAACTGGTATAACACACCAATTCGCCCTGTAGTCGCAGTTTGGCTATTTTTATTTGCGCCTTCAGTTTGTAGCTGATTTGACACATCATCATAGCGAAGTGCTGCATTGAGTACCCAATTGTTTACTTCAGCCGTGACTTGAGCGTAAGCGCCCAGCTGTTTATTATTTAGAGTGTTTTCAGGGTTATCTACTACCGCCGTTGGTAACTCTGTACTTAAGCCATAAACAGGGTTATACAAGTCTAACGGTGCTGCAACTCCACGGCCACGATCTGAGTCGGTATCAGCATTTTGATAATCTACACCTGATACCATAGTGAGTTTTAACGCATCTAGCTCTAAGTATTTATGGAACTGCAGATCCATGGTTAAGCTACGCGCGCTTGAATCTGTGAGGCTAGCAATACGATTTACAGTACGTTTATCCGCTTCAAATTTAGGTGGCCAAGAGTAAATGGTGCGATATTCAGCGGTACTGTCGCTATATCGGCCAGAAAATTTAATGTGGGTGTCTAAATCAAAACTGTGTTCGATAATCGCTGTGATGGCTTGTTGCTCAGTATCATATTTATCCCAGCCTGGTTCGCTGACAAAGCGCTCACTTGGAATTTGACCGTATTTTGCAGGTAATATAGTGCCTTCGTGTGGAAAGAATTGGGTAGACGAACCTGACTCATTACGCTGTAAGTTGGCCAGCACGGTGACTTTAGTTTCATCTGACGCAAGCCAGGTAAAACTTGGAGCCAGCATAAGTGTGTTGTCGTCAACGTAATCCGTCTGTGTGCCACTGTCACGATACATAGCTACGGCGCGAGCTTGATATTCCTGTTGTTCACCAAATGTAGTGTTATAGTCAATGGCTAGTTGCTTGCGCTCATAGTTACCAACTTGTGCCCAAATTTCACCGCCGGTATCTGCATTTGGCAGCTTAGATACTGCGTTTACAATTCCGCCGGTAGAGCCCTGACCATATAGAACAGAAGAGGGGCCTTTTAGGATCTCGACACTTTCAAGTGCGTATGGGTTTGTTCGAGTATTGTTGTAGTTGCCGAACAGTTTTTGTAACCCATCTACATACAGTAGGGGATCAACGCCACGAATTTTTGACCAGTCACCACGTGTGTCAACACCATAAGGACCGTTATAAACACCAGCAACATACCCAATTGCGTCCTGTAACGTTTCAGCACCTAAGTCTGAGATACGTTGTGCGGTCAAAACAGAGACAGAAACAGGTGTTTTGATAATTGGAACCGCTGTTTTTGAAGCCGTAGCACTAACGTACGAAATCAGTCCTCTTGGACTAACTTCAATGATTTCAATGTCCTCTTGGGTTGTTTTACTCTGCTCTTGAGCGGTTACTGAGCATGATAAGGCAAGAGCAACGCTGGCGAAAAGCGTCGGGTATTTATGTTTGAATGAGCGCATGATTAATCCCTATAAACTTAATTTTTGCAAATGATATTGTAGATGATAGTGATTATCAATAGTGTTGTTCCGTATTTTGCAAATGTTACAATAAATTATCTTTCTATTAATATCATGCGCTTAGACATTTCTATTGTGAGTTAGAAATGCTTGTACGCTTGCTTGCGCAGCGTTTAGAGCAATACTTCACTTCTTCCCAGTTCTGTCTCCATTTCTTTCGCCATAAGAAAGGACGGTTGCAAACTGGGCATATCTTCTGAGGTAAATGTGGTTTTTTATGTGCCATCTAGCGTTTTCGATATTCATTTGAGGTTTGGATAAGGCATTAATTATCCGAATTCCAGGTTTATACCAATTATCTTAATTAAGTGGTCTATTTTGAAGCGAGAAAATCTTATCGATAACTCCGCTACCAACAAGGTACCGATATCCCTATAGGCAAGGCAAAAAAACTTGCTATTTAGTTGTTCTAAATAAGAAATTTTCAACGTAGTTAGCGTCAGAGTTACTCCTTCAAATTGAGTAAGTATCAAGGCTAATTGGTATTATTACGTAAACTAACACAGGCCCGATCGAAAAAAGCCCCTTTGCTTGTGCAAAAAGGGGCTTCAGAAAGGAAACTATTACAACCTACATGGTTTAGATGAGCGCATAACCCCCTTTGAGGTGCCCGATATTATTAAAGCCTAAGCGGGCTAGAGCTTGTGCAGCGGCTTGGGAACGACTACCACTACGACACACTAAAATCAGCGGCTGTGCTTTGTTATGGCTATGTTTACCAATAAAATCGGTTAAACGTGTGAGCGGAACATTTTGATCAAACGCACGGTTGTGGTTAAGTGCATACTCATGTGGTTCACGAATGTCTATCAGTAATAGGTTTTGGTTATTCGCTATCTGTGTTTCTAACTCCGTGGCCGTATATTCTTGCAGGGTAAATGTGTCTTTACCGCAAACTGCTGCACCACACATGATTTCAGTACCCGTCTCATCATTGATGTCAGCATCAATAAGTCTCTTTGCTTTGGCAAACTCTGTTGCTGAAAGTTCACCTTGTATGACTTGATTTAGTATTGAATTTCTAGACATTTCAGCGCTGAGTGTCGTTGTAAATTCATTATTATAATCATGGCTTGGGCATAACAAGGTCTCTTCAGTGATTACTTCGGCGAGCGCTTGGATACTGTTGTACATTGCGTCATTGGAGCTGGTGGTAAAATTCGTTCTACCCAATGCTCCCATCAAAATTAAGTCTCCGCAAAATACATACTTTATCACCAGTTTTGCTGGCAGTTGTTCCAATAGAATGTAAGAAACACTGTCGGCGGTGTGTCCTGGGGTGGGCAATAAAGCAAGCTGATAACGTCCAAAAGATAGACTCGCGAGTTGTTGGCCATTATATTCAATTGTCTCTGTTTGAGGTGGCCATCCAAGGTGGTCGCTCGCAGTTGCTGCTAGCGAAAAGGCGACTCTGCTTGATTCGTGATCTGCATGGCCATGAGTATCTAAAACTGCAAGCAGGGTAAGCTGTTGGCATTCTAAAATGGTTTTTAGGCGCTCAACCAGCTCTGGTAACGGGTCTATAATGATTGCGACTTTTGACTGTTTATCGGCAAACAACCAACAACAAGCGCCACCGATTTTAAATTGTACCAGACCATCAAGTGATTCTTTGTTACTTATCTCATTGCTGGCTTGCATTAAACAACTGTGACCCAAAGCTTGAGCACAGTGACCAATACGTTCACATGCAGCATCGATTTCTGCTTGAGTGGTAACAGGACCAAAAGACATGCGAATAGCAGATTCACTTTGCCATGCCGGCAGTCCCATAGCATCGAGAACAAAACTTCGCGTTACCTTTGAGCTACAGGCTGAGCCTGAGCTAACTCGGATATTTGCGGCATCAAATAAGTCCATAATTTCTTTTGAACTAAAGCCTGGTATCGCAAAGTTTAATGTGGTCGGTACACTATTTGTGAATTGGTTATTAAACACGATAGTAGGAAATGCTTGTTTTAGTGTTTTTGCCAATTGGTTGCGATATTGGCGGAGTGTTTCTACGTCAACAAACTCGCTGTTACCCTCTTTTAATAGCTCATCAAAAATAACGTTAAGTGCAGCTAAACCAGGCAGATTTTCCGTGCCAGACCTAAGTCCACTTTCTTGACCGCCACCAGCAATAAAGGGGGTAAGCGGTGCATTGTCTCGTATATAGACAAAGCCAATACCTTTAGGAGCGTAAAGTTTATGGCCACTAAAAGGTGCGTAATCAATAGTCGTTTGGGCAAGATTTAACTTACGTTTACCTAATGCTTGAACACAGTCAACCATCCAAAAAACAGTAGCATGGTTTGTTCTTATCACCGTCTCTAACTCAGCGAGATCTTGATATACACCTGTTTCGTTATTGACTGCCATGGTACAAATCATCAAAGCGTTAGGCACTTCTTTGGCAATGAAATCTTGGTCTAGGCGACCATGACCATCGACGGGAATGGCTTTAACCTCAGCATTGATTTCAAGTATTTTATTCCAATGTTTTAATGACTCTGGAACCGCTTTATGTTCCGTTGCACCATGCAGTAAGGTGTATTGCTGCTTTGGCTTCATTTGCTTCTTTGCTGCGCAAAGAGCCGACAAGATACCTGTTTGGATCCCTTCTGTCGCGCCACTGGTAAAAATAACGCGGCCGTTACCTGAACCCAGCACTGTGCGTGCTTTTTGGCGAGTCTGCTCCATCAATTGCTTTGCTTGTAATCCCGTAATATGACTACTACTTGGATTTCCAAACATGGTCTTCATGGTCATCAATGCGGCATCTGCTGCTCGTTCTAACACTGGTGTTGTCGCATTAGCATCTAGGTAGATTTGAGATAACTGAGTTTCTTGTGTCATGACTGTGCCTTAAGGTATAAGCAAATTACCCATATAACAAAAAGTAATAAGTAATTATTTATAGTTATAGTAAGGCAGATACGCGCGGGATTCAACTATTGTTGGTGGGTTTCTTCATTTCAAAATATAGTACGGTTAATGTAAAATTAATTTGAAAAATATGTTTTCATCGTGTTTAATTGCGTTCACTTAATAGGTATTTTTTAAAATCACCTTTTGGTAAGGAATTAACCTCTTATTTATAGACGGAAATATCATGCTTCAACGAATAGCAAGACCAACAATGTGGCCGCTGTTTTTTACCTTGGGAGTATATGCCACGCTCATTTGGATCCAGGGCTTTTATCAAGCCTTGGGGCAAATCGTTAGCGAATCGAGCATCGCGTTAACCATGGCAATAGGTTCTTTTGTTGCGGGTGGCACAGCACTGGGTGGTGGAGCTGTGGCATTTCCTGTGATGACAAAACTATTAAATATCGACCCTGCAACTGCCAAAGTATTTTCTCTCGCTATCCAAAGCTTCGGTATGACCGCGGCGACTATCACTATTTTTTGCCGTCGCATCCCAGTCTATAAGAACGTGATCATCATGGCCTTACCTATGGCAGGCATAGGTGTAACGCTAAGTTTGTTTTTTATTGCGCCGTTTGCGCCACGGCTCCTTGTGAAATCTATTTTTAGCTTTTTATTACTCTGCTTTGCGTTGACTCTGGTGCTTAGGTGGTGGCGTAAAGCCCACCATCAACCAAGCAGTGAATTTATTCAGCCAAAGATGGTAAGGTTTATGATAGTGGCCTTCATCGGTGGAGTTGCCAGTGGCCTTGTTGGCTCAGGTGCAGATATCGCTCTTTTTGCATTGTTAGTAATTGCTTATAACGCCGACGTTAAAAAAGCGACGGCAACATCTGTCGTTGTCATGACTTTTACCTCCCTTGTAGGAAGCAGTATCAATGCCTGGCATCTCAATACTATTACCGCAGAGATAAACAGCTATTTGCTTGCAGCTATCCCGATTGTCGTAGTCGGGGCGCCGTTAGGTGCTTATGTATGTTCTAAAGTTAAGGTTGGGCATTTGGTGAGCTTTTTGCTTATCTTAATTGCTTTGGAAGTGAGCTTTACCTGCTATGAGTTATATCCAACGTTACGTAATTGGTATTAAATAACTTTTTCCCAGAATACTAGTAAGCAAGCTAAGCGCGACGACCAAAAAACACTTGGGAGAGCAAAGCACAGATGGCTGATTTCGTGCCATCAGCCGATGAGTGGCGATACCTGCGTAACATGTTACTTATATTGATGTAATTTGAGAGGAAAAGCCAATTACGTGATACCTAAACTTTTCACCATACACTGTGGTTGTCAAAGAAGGGTGAAAACGAGAGCCAAATTCATCCTGTGTTTCAATTTTAAGTGAAGGCTTTGAATGTAAATCCCCTGAACTGCGGATTATTCATGTCTTTCTGGCAACCAGTTTTAGTGCTAATTGCGTTGAATTCACTCCCGATAGCCTGCGATTGGCGCGTAAATTCGCTTTGCCTACTACAGGATTTAGGTACCTTAACGAGAGCAGGACGCGTGAGCGATGTTTCCCCTAAAACTCTGATGTTTCCCCTAAAACTCTATGGCTAGACAAGGAAAAACCAAGTTGTGCTCTAGCAACAATAAGTTAGAACATTTGTTATCCAAACCTCAGGTCAAATAAACCATACGAGTGACTTACTTGATCCATCTCTATTATGAAATAGATACAGATTAATTACATGGATATCTATTTGTTTACTCAATTCTATTTGTTGCAAAAAACATTACAAATATAAAATGTAAATGATAGTTGTTATCATTGCGATTGTTTTGATAAACTCCACTCCCTCAGAATAAATAATTTATGAAATGGAAATAGTTTTCTATTTCTCTAATACTAATTTGCTTAATACGTAACCTCTTTTTAGGTGATGAAACTTTATCGATAACCAGTTGAAAAATCTCTGTTTAGTTTTCTAAACAGGTAAAGTTTAACTTGATTGGTGGCAGAACCACGCGCTGAAGTTATTTAAGTATTAAGTCAACATAGTATCAGGCCCAATTGCGTAGTTTGGAGTTCTAATATGCAAATCTCTCGCTCATCAGCGCTATCTGCATCTTGTATTGCAGTTAAGTTGGCACTTATAGGCGCCAGTTCATCAGCACTTGCTGCTGATGACATTGAACGAATTAGTGTTTATGGCAAACATAACAAAATAATTCTACAGTCAGGTACTGCGACTAAATCAAACATGGATCTAATGCAAACTCCCGCAGCTGTTGTGGTTGTGGATAAAGAACTATTGGATTCACAAAGTGCAGCTACGCTTCAAGAAGCATTACGTAATGTCAGTGGTTTATCACAAGCCGGTAATAACTATGGTATCGGTGACTCGCTAACGGTTCGTGGTTTGGGCGTAAACTATACTTATGATGGTATGTACGGTGGTGCAGACTTGGGTAATAGCTTCAACCCAACACGTTCACTGACTAACATCGAAAGCATTGAAGTGTTGAAAGGCCCTGCAACTGGTTTGTATGGTATTGGTGCTGCTGGAGGCGTGGTTAACTTAGTCGAGAAAAAACCACAGTTTGAGCGAGCGCTTGAGATCAGCGGTAAAGTTGGTGCGTGGAATACGTATGGCATCGGTGTAGATTTTACCGATGCAATTACAGATAAGTTAGCATTTCGCGTAGTTGCCAATCACGAGCGTAGTGATGGGTATAGAGATCTTGAGTCTGGTCGTGATGAGGTGTACGCGAGTTTAAGGTTTGATCCAAACAGTGATCATTCTTTATTACTATCTACAGCCTTTATTGATGATACACAGCAGGTTGACTCGATTGGTGATCCAGTTCGTATTATTAACTGGGATAGTATCGATGGTGCACCAGGCCTAGTAACTGCTGATCAGTTACCCAATGACAGCAATTATATAGTCGATGCTGAAAAGTGGCTTGGTCAGCAACTCACTGATGAGCAGCGAGCTCAGTTAGCAGCATCTATTTTAGCATCTGATGGCCTAAAGCCGTTCGACCTTGGTGATGGCAATCTGATTTCACCACTCTCTCGTCCAAATGAAGGTGAAGAGTTACGTGTTAAATTACGCCATGACTGGTATTTAAATCGCAACTCAAAACTGACTCAACAAGTATTATGGCGTAGCTATGATTCAGATTTTGTACGTCAAACAGGTGCTTATAACTATGTTTACTGGGAACGCAGAGCCAAGTATAACGATGAGTACTACGATATTATCAATGCAGCACCAAGAGCACCTTTAGTTGTTGATGGTGAGCTGTATCCGTATTCCGCTCGTCGACAAGAGTATCGTCGTCAGGTTGCAAGTGAGAAAACGTGGCAATATTTTGCTGATTTGCAATTAACATGGGATATGGACTCGATTAGTGGTGAGCACTTAGTGAGTGTCAACTATGAAAATCGTGATATGCGATTACAAAGCTGGTCTGCCTATGACGCTGATGGCAAAGGCTCTGTTCCTTACATTTTAGATATTCGCAATCCAAACTGGCCAACAGGTACTTTTGAGGATTACGCGCCATCGCTTCGTAGTAACTATGACAAAACCCTTACAGCATACGGGATTAGTGCACAAGAAGTGGTTTATATTACTTCTGCGCTAACTGCTCGAGCGGGTCTTGCCTATACTTCAGTTGAGCAGAAGTATCAACATTTAGGTACTGATCGCTCACCTGAAGAAGGTAAAGAGTTAGATACTGATGATGCTGGAATGACATTCAATGTTGGCCTCAACTACCAGGTAATGCCGCAACTTTCTACATTTATAAATGTGGCGAAAGGTCGTACTGCGTACAGCGTATTGGGCAGCCTTCAGGACGAAGCAGATGCAAACCGTAAGAATAGACCTGACTCAGAGTCTGAAACACTTGATATTGGTATGCGTTTTACAGCGTTTGATGAAGACTTACTTGGCTCACTTGTATGGTTTGAAACAAAACGTACTAACCTGATGTACGCGAATCCTGAGTATAATGATACACCGGGTGATGATTATAATGTCAGTGTTCCTCGGTATTTCTTCGATGATGAAGATGAGTCACAAGGTGTCGAGCTTGATTTGAATTTAGCACTAAATGAACGAATTAGTGTGAATGTTAACGCGACTTATCAAGATGCGGTTGAAATTCGCTCTGATACGCGTTCTGGCCAGAAGAAAGGGATCCCGAAAAAATTTGCGAGTACTTGGATAAAGTATACGCAACCTGTTGGGTTACTTAACGGTGCTTTCGAATATAGTGTTGGTGTTAACTATGAAAGTGAGAGAACCATAAACTCAGTTTCATTTGGTTTACCAACAGCAACGATAGATGGTTATACTCGTTGGGATGCTGCGGTTAAGTTTGATGCTGAACACTTTAATGTTCAACTAAACCTAGAAAACTTAACGGATGAACGTTACTACAGCAAAGCTATGTTCCTCGGTGGCATGCCAGGTAACGAGCGAAATGCTAAATTGAGCTTTAACTACAAGTTCTAAGCTTACTGGTAAAAAGAGGAAGTATGCTTCCTCTTTTTTTCGGGTGTTCATAATAACTGCTCGCGTCGCTCGACTTGCCGCCTAGTAATCTAAGCAAAAGTCGAGCAACAATGAATAAAGCGCACTTGGGTGAACCCGAAGGGCTGTGGGTTTAGGTGACTTTGCAGGAACGCAAAGTCTTTATCGCCTGGCTCACATAGAATAACCATGCGACAAAGGCTCTGTCTTATATAAATACCAATTGAACTGCTGTAAAAACATACTTGGAAGGTTAACTGGCTCTAATTGGTATAACAAACGACGTTTAGTTTAAATAACAGCTAATACGTGTTAACAGCTCGCAGGGCTGAGTATCTCGAACATCATTTAAATATTCTTCAATTACAGGTATGTCTGCCGCTTCAAAGTGACTGTTTGGTAACCATTGGCCAAATAGATACTCATACGGAGTTTCTAGAGAAGCATAATCCCCTTGATGCAATAAGGTTGCCGTTCTCCCTTTAGGAAGTGAAAATATGCTAAACTCTGACGGTAGTGGCGTGGGAAGTTCAGGTACTAAAATAGTTGCCATCGCTCTTAATTGTTGTGTCTCTATTGTTTGTGGATCGTCAAAATATATCCCAAAAAAGCGTGTATTTTCACTTAAAAGTCCATGCTGCTGAGCGAGCATGTTTAACTTCTCAAACGCTTGACCTATTTGCATATAATCACCACTGTGCTCTAGGCCAATTAGAGACATTGCCTCAGTGTTATCAATTTCTACAGTAAACATATTGGAGTCCTCTTCAGCATTCATAATATAAAAATCCGCAGCACAGTAACGTGCTTTGGCTTGTTCTTGCTGGCGAAATTGGCTGGGAGATTGCTTATATCGTTGAGAAAACGCGCGGCTAAATGCTTCTATGCTGGCATAGCCGGTGAGTTTCGCCACTTTTGCAATCGGATTTTGAGTTCGAATTAACATACCAGCTGCAAATTGCAGACGCATTCTTCTTACTGTAACGTTAATCGTTTCCCCAGCGATTGAGCGATAAACACGATGGAAGTGGTAGCTAGACATATGGCATTGTTCGGCCAGTGTTATTACGTCCAACTCGCTATCAATATTGTTATAGATGTAATCAATAACCTGATTTAAGCGATGGATGTAATGGGATAACGTTGATGCCTTAGTTGTCATAAGATACTTCTTCATATGTTTATTTCAGCCAGTGAAAGCTTCCCCCTCTCACATAGGTGGAGAAGCTATGAATGATAATGACAGAGGTTGATTTGATAATGTTTGCGTATTTGCTCAGGTTGTTTAGTTTAACTCATTATTTTCCGCCAGTGCTTTATCTACAGCCTTTAGAATGGAAGACTTCGTTGACGGCTTGGTAATATAACCGGTCAAACCTAAAGACGCCCACTTTCTTATGATTTCCTTATTCTTATTACTGGTAAGTGCAATGATAGGAAGCTTTTTGCAATGAGAGATATTACGAATATTTTTGGTGGTGTTGTAACCGTCTAGCTCCGGCATAAATAAGTCCATAAAAACCATAGAAAACTTATGCTTTCTTAACGTCTTGATGGCACTGAGGCCACTGGTTACACTTTCTACTTTGTAGCCTTCATCTCGTAAAATTTTGGCGATCATTTCACGGTAAATCTCGTTATCTTCGACAACCATGATCTTTATTTCTTCTTGTTTAGCTGCAATGGATTTAGGCTCGGTTATATCCAATTCTCCGTTATTACCGACAGGGGATACATGTTGAGCGGTTTGTGCATGAGTAGAATTGTCTTTTTCAGTCAACAGCGCAGTAAGCTCAGCAATAGAAAACTGTTTGTCTTTTAGTCGCCTTGTTAATTCGTGAACACTTTCCGACAACTGTTGCTCAAGCTCATCCAATAGCGGAGATAAATGCTTTTGCTTTAATTCTTCTAACAGGTCATCTTGTACTTTGTTTATACCTTTTTCGTTGTCTAAACTACGGCGAGCATTTTGTAGTGTTTCATCTGCTTTTTGATGATAAGCAGCGGCATCATCGATTAACTGTTTCAAGTTATCATCAATGCGGCCAAAATGCTCTTCTCGAATCTTTGCAACCTCAGATTTACCTTCTGTTCGTACTAACGCGTTGTGCAGGATCATACGAAAACGATAGTTTTCATACATGGGTTTGTAAACAAAATAATCTGTGAAGATCCCTTTCATACAGCATCTAAAGGCGATGCCTGACTCTTTATTTTCGCACAGTAAAATATTCTCGTGGGCGTAGTTAAGCAACCCATGTTTGGCTAGTAGGCTGTATATTTCTACGCTTTTTGCTACGGTTTTTCTTGCAATTACAATGACGCCAGGAGGCGCCTCACTGAGTAATTCCGCAACTTCTTTGTGGCTGGTAAAAGTCCGATATTCTTTTACCTGAGATGCCACAATATCCACAACACCGGTAAGCTCCGCAGGGTCATCACATATAATGATAACTTTAGGGTGCCTCTGAGCGTGTTCTACATCTCTTTTGTGCATAATTGACCTCGCTTGATATTGTTCCCTATTTTTGAAGCTAAAGTATTATTTGCTGGATTGTGATTGTTGAGATGCAGACTGTAAAACTGCTTCTAAAAACTTTGATGGCGTGTAAGGAGGGTAATAGTAATAACCTTGTATGCACTCCACTTCGTAGCTTTGCACTACAACTAAATCCTCAACTTCTTCTACCCCTTCGGCAACAACTTCTAGCCCTAACTGATGTGCCATTTCACAGGTGCTTGAGATAATCACTCGTTTATTCGATTGAGCCGCACAGCCATCAACAAAACAGCGATCAATTTTTAGCTCATCAAAAGGAAGTTCATTGAGTTGTTTGATAGAAGAGTAGCCGGTACCAAAATCATCAATAGAAAGTTTAAATCCTTTTAATTTAAGACGTAGTAATACATCCAGTGCACGTTTGATGTTTTCGAGTAGGTGGCTTTCTGTTAACTCTAAGGTGATCTGTGACGTTGGAATATGGTGAGTGTCACAAATAGATTTTAGTTTTTCAGGTAATTTAATGTCTTCCAACTCTTTTACGCTGAGGTTAATACTAAATTGAAGGTGGCCAATGACATCATTATTGTGTTCGAGCAAAGACAATGTTTGTTTAAGCAAATTATAAGAGAGAAGGTGAATAAGGTCATGCTCCTCGATAACAGCAATAAATTGTGAAGGAGGAACGGTGCCATCTTTGTTGTGGTGCCACCTTACTAGAACCTCTGCGCCAATAATCGCGCCAGTGCCGGTGGCAACTTTAGGCTGGAAATAAGCGCAAAACTCCTCTCGCAGCAAACCCTCTTGTATCTCCTCTTTACTGTAAATGAGTTGAGTACCACTATTACTTTCGTTTGTTTTTGATGCGGATAAGAGATTATATAGCTCTTGAAGCTTTGTCGCAGATAAAGGCTTTTCTACACTAGAGATAATGGTAAGGCCGTGAAGCTCCGCGAGTGCAGCGGTATTTTTGATAAAGATATCTTTTTCACCGCTTAATAATGCGATAGGTGCTTTGATATTTAATTCAGCAAAATTTCTTAGCATTTCGACGCCTTCTATCTCAGGCATGTTAATGTCCAGTAGAATAAGCGCAGCTTTACTGAGCTGGTTACTTTGGAGTGCTTTATTGCCGCTGTTGTATCCCATAAATTTGCGAGGAGTTTGGTTGGCGACGAGTAGTTGTAGTTGGGTGAGCATCAGTTCACTATCGTCAATTGCAATGATTAGGGGCTTGTTATTTGCCATAGATGTTCGACCTAGATACTGAACAAATGATCATGGAATATCCTCTACGCTAAGTATAGAAGCTATTTCAGCTTGTGCATTATCAAATAACGCTAAACAATAATTTAATAAGGCTTCTACTTTTTCTGGTCTACCATCCTTAATCGACTCCTCAAGCTCTGCTAATTTTCCAGCAAGTTGTGTTGCACCAACTGCTTTGGCTGATGTTTTCCCTTGATGAGCCATATCTCGTATACGCTCGGGAAGAGATAAGTCAACTTGATCAAATAGGTTTTTTGTATCGCTGACAAAGCTCTTTAAAAATATACTCTGAATTTCTTTATCCGTACCCACATATTCACTCAATATGGCTAGGTCAATATGGTGCAGTTCTTGTGGGTTATCTACAGCAGGCGCTGAAATTGAGATAGCGGTGTCGGCATTATGGTGAATATCTGTAGTAATCCACTTCTTGAGTTTTGCGTTTAGCTTTTGCAGCACAATAGGCTTGGCAATATAATCATCCATACCTGCATCAATACAAACTTGGCGTTCTCCGCTTAACGCATTTGCCGTGGCTGCAATGATCGGAAGGTAGTGCAGACCTTGTGTTTGTTCTTGTGTCCTGCGCGTTTTTGCAAATTCGTAGCCATCCATTATCGGCATATGACAATCAGTGATAATAAGTGCAAAACTATACTGCTCGATAAGCTGTAATGCTACTTTACCATTATCAGCAATGATACATTGGTAACCAAGCATAGCGAGTTGACGTTTAAATAAGTCTTGGTTATAGAGGTTATCTTCAACGACCAAGATAAGCTGGTTTTGAGCTTGTGCTTCTTCAATCCTTGGCATTGAAATGTTACTTGGGTGTGAAGTTACTTCGTTTGTTGATTCAAGCTCAATTAAACCCTCCAAGGCGGCGATATGAGATACTACTTTATATGCGTAGTAAGGATACAACGATAGATGGGAAACACTAATATTAGTAGGGCTAGGTAATACAGCTTGGCTGTTATCTAATAGAATGTATTTGCACCTGCTTGTTGCAATGAAGACTTCTTTTCCTTCGGTGGTAAGTTGCTGGAATGCTTCGGCCGTGATCACGAGATAATCAAATTGCTGGCTTGTAATGAGCTGTGCGTTAAAAAGCTCTCTTGGGAATATCTCGCATTGCGCTTCGTGAATACGAAGCTGATTTTGATGCTCAGCATAAAGCACCATGACTTGTTCTTTTGAGAAGTAGTAGGTATCACTTGGTATATTAAGTTGAATTATGTTCAACGAATTTAGCTGCTGGGGTAGGGGAGCTGCATCAACACTCGCTTGTCTGATTGCGGTGGTTGTTGGTTTATACCAAAAGATTTTTAAACTGTTGATCCGCTGTAACACATCTTGGTTCAACTGCTTTTGTGTTTGTAACTCAGATAAATAAAGTAATTGCTTTTGGCTGGCGAAGTGCTCGACGAACAATACAGAAAGTACGGATGAGAATATGACAACGAGCTGTGCCGTTTGCATTTTTATTGGAGTAGCTTGATAGAGTGTTAGCGCAGAAAATGTTCTGATTAGTAAACCAGTTAATATAATGTAGAACAGGGCAATCATGCAGGATAAAACCAGTGAAACTTGGGCGCTATTGTTGGTTTGGGATACAGCTACAGCAGCTAATAGCTGCATTTCACTGAGTAACACTTTACTCTCGTCGGCCAATAAATTTAAGTAAGCTGTGCTGTTGTCCCACCAAACATACTGTGGCACATCATTATTTACTCCTTGGTTAAAGTTACTCATCTGGTTACGTAAGTAATTAAATTCACTAGATGTAGAGGCGTTTGAGTAGAGAGTTTTTGTACTTAAATTGCCTTTTAGGCTTTCTAACAGTGACAAATGTGTGGAATAAAACTGCAACGCGCTACGCATTGCAAGTAGTCTAGTATCCTGCTCCGCTGCGGTTAAAAATCGGCTGACTTTAGCCCTCAATTTACCACCAAGCTCGATGGCGCGAACTAGACCATAGATATTTTGATACTCAACATTCCCAGTGTCACTCAGGCCACGTATAAAGGTTTGCTCGGTCTGGATCATCCTGACAATATCAATTAATTTGGTGATTAAGATGGTATATCTCAGAAACAACTGTTCTCTATCGGTGGTTGTGTTTTGGCGAGTATCTCGCAGGTTTTTAATATCATTTTCAATCGTTGATTTTAGTAGGTTAAAACTTGGCAAATTAGCGGACGTTTCTGAAAGTAATGCGGTTACTTGTGCGTCCGTTTCTTGGTGATAAGTCTTGAGTCTAATACTGTGTTCAGCCTCTGACTCAAATCCTGTTGACATACCTCGTTCACGTTGCAGGCTAAATACTAATTCAACCACGCTGCTTAGCGCGACGAGATTATCGTGATATTGAACCTGGCCTTTATGTGCTACGCGATTTTTGTTGAACTCATTAATCTCGAAATAAAATCCACCTAAGCAGATCAGAGACAGGAGCACCAGTGCCGTTATTTTTAGGTATTTGTTCACAGTAACTATCTGCGTTTTTCATAAATCCAACTATAGTAAAAAAACAAACAGTGTCTAATGCGATAAATATGAAGACTCCTCAAAAACCGGATAATGAGCAAGAGAGAGTAGCAGCACTCAAAGATTTAGTAATTTTAGACACAGAGCCAGAAGAAAGCCTAGATAGAGTAACCCGGTTCACAGCACATATTTTCGATGTACCAATCGCACTTATTAGCCTAGTTGACACGGACAGGCAGTGGTTTAAGTCAAGGTTTGGGTTAGATGCACGAGAGACTGAGCGTGATATATCTTTTTGCGGACACGCTATTTTGGAAGATACCATATTTGTTGTACACAATGCGTTAGAAGACCCTCGATTTTGCGACAACCTTTTGGTTCAAGGTGACCCCCATATTAGGTTTTACGCCGGAGCGCCTTTAAAATTATCATCTGGATTTACCATTGGTACTATCTGCATCATTGATGTCGAGCCCAGAGAGTTTACTCAAGTCGACTGTGGTATTTTACATCAACTTGCACAAGATATTGTTACTGCTATCCAAAATAAGTAAGCCATGAAAATGATTTCTTTGTATGAATAACATAGGCTTAGCAGTCTTCTCTAATATATTCAGTACCCTCTTTTTTTCCTGTAAACAGAACAAGTATCTAGAGCAATTGGTATCAAACACAAACTCCGGTTAAATAGATTGTAGGATAGGGCTAAGGTTATTTGAGCTGCTATGTAGAGTTAAAGAAATAAATGGGATGTCTTAATTATTCATTGAGTCGTTCAATTGTTGGTGCAATTGTATGGCTAAGAGGTTACAATTGCGACTGTATATCATTGCTATTTAGAGCAAAAACTAGACTACCGTTACATATCTATTTTACCACACTTTACTTGTACTTAATTCGAGCAATGGGCTTTTGATATAAGTAATATAAGGTAAAGTTGGGTTTTGAGTATAATGTCAATTAAAATGACACATACAGCACATGTAACGCTCAATATTATACAGGTACTCGACTCCTTTCATGACAGATATCACAACGCACCAAGCTTCTCGTCGCAGGCTGTTGATTGCGCTTGCAATTACATGCTCGTTTATGGTTATTCAAGTTGTTGGTGCATATTATGCTAATTCTCTTGCTGTACTCGCTGATGCAGGACATTTGTTCGTTCATAACAGCTCTTTATTTATTGCTTTAATCGCCTCCAGTGTTGCTGTTTATCTTGCAAATACATACAACGATGGCTACAAGCGAGCTGAATACACCGGCGGCTTAATTAACGGTATTTTGTACCTTTCTATTGCGGTAATTATTTTGCTTGAAGGCGGAGAACGGCTCTCTCACCATGCTGGTGGTCACGAGCTGGAAGTTAACAGCTATCTAATGTCAATTATCGCTGCTATCGGTTTTCTTTTCCATGGTGCTTCGGCTTGGGTACTGTATAAAGGACGTAAAGATAGTATCAATGTATACGCGGTGTTCCTGCATTCATTCTTTGACTTGTTGTCCACAGTTTCAACTTTTATCGCTGGAGTGATAATTCACTTAACTGGCTGGGAAGTGGTTGATATCCTCTCAAGTATGCTGATTTCATTGTTTGTTTTATTCACTGGTATCAAGGTGATTTGGTCATGTATCAAAGGGCTTGCGATCCCAGCAGAGGTTTTACCTACGGTTAAGGATGTTGAGAGTACGATTGTAAATACAGAGCATGTTGAGAGTGCGCATAATATAACTATCAGTAAGGTAGATGGCGCCTTAGTTGTGGGAGCTCATATTGTATTAAAGCACCATTGTACTTTGGAATCTCATGACTCAGCATGTCGTTTAGAAGTGGAAGAGGCGCTTAAAAAGTTACTCAAAGTAGATGACAGTGTACTTCAGATTGAAAGCCATGATTGCCCTCACCATTAAATGGTGTGGTTAAAATAGATTATCCGAAGTATAGGTTAGATAATTCACTCATTCGGTATTATTGTTATACCTATATTACGAGATAAATAACTGGTGCGACATTTGAATCAAAAACAAGCGCTAATTTTAACAATTGCCCTCGGTGTTTTGGGTGGCTTGGCAAACTTGCTACCCATTTGGTTTTTGGACAGCTCAGAGTTTTTATTCGGTCAGTTATTTGTCTTGTTTGTGTTGCTACTGTGTGGCTGGCGGTATGCCGTGATTGCCGTAGCAGTTTGTGCAAGTTTTCTGTTTTATCGCTGGGGTCATTGTTGGCCATCTCTGGTATTTCTGCTGGAAGTGCTATGGCTACAGTTTGTTTGCGCACGTTTTGGAAAGCCATTTTTTGTACGAGGTTTGGCTTTTTGGTTCTTATTCGGCTTGCCGATACTTTTTATTTTTGGCTATTTTACGCTAGAGCTACCACTTTTAGTCATTTTCACCGCGCTTGCTAAGTACTTAATTAACGCCGGTATTTGTCTTGCTGTCGTTGATTTGCTGAGCTTTTTCTTTACTCGTAGTAAGTGGCAAGGCATGCCACTTAATCAAATTTTAAACTCTACGGTTAATCTCGTTATCGTGTTAGTGGTATTAACAACAACGATAGTACTAACAAACAATTACTATCAGCGAATTGAGAAAGAGATTAACACACAGCTAGAGGCAGCTTCTCAGTCCATCACAGCGCAAATAGATGATTATTTAGATGCTTACCGACGTGCTATGGTTATATCTGCCAGTGATGTGGCTCTTGGTATTGATAAAGCGTACGTTATTGAACGACTACTTAATACGTACAGCAACTTTAGAACAGCAATTGTTACTGATGCTGAAGCTAACGTTACCCACTTTTATCCTCTGCACTTTGCTGCAACGATGAAAGGCGTCACTGCGAATGTGAGTGACAGAGACTATTTTACATACGCTATTGATAACCCAAACGGCTATGTATCTGGAATATTTCAAGGGAGAGGGTTTGATGAAGCGCCAATTGTTGCCATCTCTGCGCCGATCTACAAAGAGGGTGTATTTAACGGAATAGTCGAAGGCTCGTTGATATTTGGCTCTTTTGAGCGGTTTATTCCCAAAATTCTTGCGCAAGATGCCAATTTGGTGGTTATAGATAAGAATAAGCGCGTCGTTTTTAGCTCATTAATGACAGAATTTAAAACACTAGATATGCCAAGTGGCGATGTCTTAAGTGCATTATTTGATACTCAGGCGGCTGTCTATTCAGACTCAACTGGGCAGCTATTGTTCAAGCAAGCAGCTGTATCAACGCAATATGAGTGGTCGGTGATCACACTACTCGATCGCAAATATCTCAATTTTGTCGCGGCTGAAGCTTGGTTGTATGCTGCAGGACTTGCGTTAGTTATTATTTTGCTCAGCTCTGTTTTTGTTCGTCAACTAACACGCCTTCTCGTTCGTCCAATAGTTACATTAAGCCGAGATATTCGAGCGTATGAACCATCTACTCTAATCGAAAACTCAGCAACGTCAGACAGCAGCTTCCTTGAGATAGTAGAGTTGCAGCAGCAGTTCAACCAACTTGCTTTTAAACTTACGCTAAGCTTTACCAAACAAAATCAAGCACGAATTGAAAACGAGCGCCTTAATAGCAAGCTAACCGACTTCAATCGTGAACTAGAGCAACAAGTTACTGAAAAAACGGGTGAGCTTACCAAGGCATTAGAGGATGCCAATGCAGCAAGTAAATCTAAAAGCCGCTTTTTGGCTAACATGAGTCATGAAATTAGAACTCCTCTAAACGGTATTATTGGTATGGCTGACAATTTGCTCCGAGAAACGTCGCTATCAAATGATACGCGCGGGCAGCTAACGATAATAGCCCAATCAGCCAAAAACCTGATGTTAATACTCAACGATATATTAGATTATTCAAAGATAGAGGCAGGAGCATTAAAAATTGATCGCCGCGCCATTGACGTGCACAAAATGCTAGATAGTTTAGTCGGGGTATTTAAGCTCGCCAATGTGAAGCTTGGTGTAGCGTTTCGCTATGAAAAAGATCCTAGGCTGCCCCGATACCTCTTACTTGACGAGTTGAGAGTGACTCAGATAATCAATAACCTGTTAAATAACGCGGGTAAGTTTACACATCAAGGTCATATAATACTTGCGGTAGAATATCGACAAAGTCGATTAAATCTAAGTATTTCAGACTCTGGTATTGGCATTTCACAAGCCCAGCAGGAATTGCTTTTTCAGGAGTTTACTCAAGCAGATCTTTCAACAACCCGTAAATTTGGTGGAACGGGGCTTGGACTTGCAATAACCAAAAAGTTGATAGAAGCAATGGACGGTGAGATTACGTTGCGTAGTGAACTTGGGGTGGGAAGCGAGTTTGTCGTCAATATTCCTACAGAGATAGGAGAAAAAGTCGAAGTTGAGCAGCAAAGCGTGGAGGTACCTAGGTTAAATGGGATCTCGATATTACTCGTTGAAGACAACATGATTAATCAAGTTGTGGTAGGTAAGCTTCTAGAGAAGACACAGTGTAAGCTAGACAAGGTAAATGATGGGATAGAAGCATTATCTGCCATAAAGGCAAAAAGCTATGCGTTAGTATTAATGGATTGCCAAATGCCGAATATGGATGGTTTTAGCTGCACAAAAGCAATTAGAAATGAGCCCGAAGTGTTTGGTGAACCATATATCATAGCTATCACTGCAAATGCCTATGAGGAAGATAAGCACAAATGCTTGCAAGCCGGGATGGATGATTTTTTATCTAAACCTATAGATGTAAATGAACTTTATCAGAAGCTAGCACAGTGGCAGCAAACTGAAATGAAGGTATAAAATCGATTTTTGCCGCTTGCAGAGATAAAGCTTAACAAGTGAACGCCTTTGAAAGTATAGTTTATACTTTCATCTAGAATAAAATAATACGTTCTTTCTCTGCCTACACAAATACATGGACAGCACAGCTAGAGCCTATCGCAACTAGCTGCGCTAGCTAATGTCGTGGTTATTACACCAATTATCTTAATTAAGAGGTCTATTTTGAGGTGAGAAAATCTTGTCGATAACCCCGCTACCGCGTCCTGCTATCGCCAAGGTACTTACCTCCGTGTAGGCAAGGTAAAGACTTTGCTATTTAGTTGTTCTAAAAAGAAATTTTCAATGCTGTTAGCGTCAGATTTACTCCTTCAAATTGAGCAAGTATTAAGTCTAATTGGTATTATGCCCGAGCGCTTTCATGTTGGGTATAAAACTCGAGAAGTGCCTTGATGGCCATGGGTTTGGCAAAGAAATAGCCTTGCATATACTCACACCCCACATCGCGTAAATAGCTCAGTTGATGTTCGTTTTCAACACCCTCGGCAATACATTTCATATTCAAGCTTTGCGCGAGTAAATGAATAGTTCTAATAATTGATTTATTTGCTGGCTTTTCAGTCATATTTCTAACGAATCCTTGATCGATTTTAATAAAGTCCAAGGGAAACTCATTAAGGTAGGTAAGAGACGAAAAGCCGGTACCAAAGTCATCTAATAACAAAACAAAATTAGCACGTTTCATTTCATTTATTGTAGCGCGCGCTTTAACTAAATCAGACATAAATATTGACTCTGTTATTTCTAGTCTTAAATTGTTGCTGGTCAGGCCATGTGCCTGAAGTACTTCACTGAATTGGTAGGCAATATCAGATCGTAGAATATGCACTGCGCTTAAATTGATTGATAAATAGAAATTCGGCGACTGTTCAAATAAAGGTCTCAACTCGGACAGAGCTCTGAGCAGGGCTTGTTCAGTTAAAATTTCTATCAGTCCATTTTCTTCGGCGATAGGGATAAAGTCACTCGGAGGGATCCTCTCACCATCATGATCCCAACGCAGAAGTAACTCAACGCCTGCAAGGTGTCCCGTTGTGGTGTTGATTATAGGCTGATAGTGATTAAAAAACGCATTGCCCTTTACTGCTGTTTTCATTGCGGTTTCAAGGTTCAGCTTTTTACTGATTTCTGCATTCATGGACTCAGTAAAGAACTTAAAAGCATTACGCCCAGACTGTTTTGCATGGATCATCGCAATGTCTGCATTTCTAATTAGGGTATCGGAATCTGGTGCATCGAATGGATAAACAGCGATCCCGATACTTGCAGAAACACTCATAGTAATTCCATCAATCTCTATGCGTTCAGGGATCCGCTGTACCAAACGTTTGACAATATCACTGACATCTTCAATGCTTGCAAAGGACTTGATGAGAACCAGAAACTCATCACCACTTTGACGTGCGAGGATACAATCATCACAGAGCTGCTCTTGAACTCTGTTGGTGATTGCAATCAATAATTTATCTCCAATCCGATGACCATAAGCATCATTTATTGGTTTAAATCTATCTAAATCGAGAAAGAGCAGGGCGCAGCTTTGATGGCTGTTGCTAGCATTGAAAATCGCAAATTCAATGTGTTGTAACATTAAACTGCGATTAGGTAACTGTGTTAGTGCGTCATAATTTGCCAGATACCTTAATTCATTTTCGGCTTTTTTCTGCTCAGTGAGATCTGTCACCACGACGACGAAGTACTCAAGCGTGATGTTGTCTTTTGAAACGGCACTGATACTAAGTTGGACTGGATGAAGGTTATCCCAGCTATCAGTTACTTGAACCTCTTGTCGTAAATATTGGTTTGGGCCGAGCGATTTGAGCTTGCCAATGAGCCCTTGAAAGCGCTTTTCTCCTATCGCGTTGATAAAACGCTCTGCAGTTAGTGCACTTAATGCTTCATCTTCTTGCAATTGGAAGGCTCTGCAAAAGCTACTATTTACAGAAATCGGCTGTAAGCGAGGGTCGAGAATTAAAATCCAGTCATTGACTTGGCTGAATGCTTCACCAAGCATATTTGCACGCATTTGATGTGCTTTTTGTGTGGTTACATTCGTATATATGCCGTGTAGCTCTATCGCCTTTCCCGATGCGTCAAACTCAGCTACTTGACCAAAGTCGTGAAACCAATGCCAGTTATCGTCATTACAACGAAGCCGATAAGCAAGAGAAAGCTGCTCTTTTGTCGGGTTAGCGATGAACTTCTTCCAAGCACGCTCAACTATCTCCCGGTCATCAGGGTGAATAGCATTATAGTGCTCTTGAAGTGTCATCGTTTCACCCTCAAACCCCAATGCCAACGCACGTTGTTGGGTAATTTTTTTGGTCGATATGTTAGCTGACCACACGCCACTTTGAGTAGAGTGCAGAGCCAGTTTTGTTTGTTCACTTGCTTGAGTAACGGCCTTTAAAGCGGTTTTTAGTTGCCGTTGCTTTTGTTTATGTTTAATCACAAAAAAGACCAATAGTAGAGCAGCAGCAAGGCAATATAAAGTAATAGAGAGAGGTGAACGCCATGGTGAATAAGCAACGCTAAACTCCAAATCTACACTCGCTTGTGAGTTATCATTAACCATTGAGCGCGCAGATATGGCCATAGTGTAATTACCCGGTGCCACTTGATTTAAAAATAGCTTGTTTCCTTTTAAATTTGAAAGTGATGAATGACTTTTGCCGTTTAACAGCGCTTGATATTGTGGCTGATGGTAGGCATTAAAATTAAAATCTGAAAATTGTAACTCAATGCCCATATCGTCGAACTTAAAATCTAATGCGTTTGCTATTTCGTTCGGTGCTATATAGCGTCGTTGCTGGCTCAGCACATCTATTTGGGTTAGTCGTAGGTTTCTCGTGGGATTAGGGCCGTCTAGAAACTGATCTGGATTAAATTGCACGGCGCCGTTTACAGTGCCAAATAATAGTTCGCCAGTGTGAGATGTTGCAGCTGCACCACCGTTAAATTCGGAGCTGGGTAATCCTTGAGGCACTGCAAAAATTTGTAGATTTTTACTTGTAGGATCAAACCTGATAAGCCCTCTTTGACTACTCGACCACACGATGCCATTTGTATCGATTAAGACAGTGTAAAGGGTGTTACTTGGTAGCCCCTGTTTAGTGGTTAGATGCAGCTCTGTTTCAAAGGTTGTTTGATTCAGCTGTATCAACCCTTGTGTTGATGTCGCGAGCCATAGTTGACCCGAGGAGGTGCTACGCCAGCTGGTGATTGCAAAAGGTGGTGAGTCATTCGGTGGTTGGTACACAGTATTAAGCGTATTGGTTGCTTTGTTATATCTTAATAGACCTTGATCTGTGCTAATCCAATAGTTTGAATTATCACCAAATATTGGTGGTAGCATTAAAAAGTTTTCAGATGTCGGTAGCTGCCTCGACAAGCCAATGAGCTTGCGTACAATGTTATCTTTAGCATCATATTCGTAATAACCATCGCTACTGATAAAAGGAAAGTAACGTTCTGAATATTTTGCCATCCCCCAGCCATAGCGAGAAAAGAGCGTGCCATCTGGTGTTGGAATATGCTGAATCTTTCTTGTTTTAGTGTTGAATAATGAGGTCTTTGATGCGCTCTGGATCAGGTAAGTCTGTGTCGGTAAATGCTGAGATTTCATGACCGTGAAAACGGCATTGCTACCATATACAGCTTTGGGGTCTCTATTTTGTAGATAAGTGGTGATGAACTGATGGCTACGCGCGTCAACCTCATTAATACCATTTTCTGTGCCAAGTAGTATTGTACGATTGTCAGTGGTGGTAATTGACCAGATATTGTTATTGGTGAATTTATCCTGCACTGCAGCGATAGGGCGAAATCGTAATGAGTTAGACGGCCAAAAGTATACGCCACTGTTGTGAGTACCCAGCCACAGATTGTGGTGTTTATCAGCGTAAAGCTGAGTGATACTCGGATCTGCTATATGATACTTACTTTCAGTTAAAGACAGCACTTTCTCGCTACTTTTATCTGTTCTGTCTATTGAATACAAGCCATGTTCAGTTGCAATAAACTCTCCGTACGGTGTGATTTGGTGTCCCCATATATTTTTATCAGAAACCAATTTATAACTTTTGGGTACAACTAAGCCTTCCTTGCTTAACGGAACTACGAATAGCCCTTCGACAGTCCCAACCAAAAGACCCAAAGCAGAGTCTTTTTTTAACAATTTAACATTGCGCGATAGTTCGGAATTAGATCGGTTATATTTAATTTCAGTTAGTTGTCCACTTGCGAGTGAGTAGGTAAAAAGCCCTTCGGTTGTTCCAACTGCAACAAAGTTGTCTACGAGCGTAATTGCGCGGATATGCTTATCAGCATCGAGGTGAACGAGCGCTCTAGAGCGAAGCGTATCGAGATTTAAGCTGTAAAGGACACTGTTTATTGAAAACAGGATATTATTTTTATGAGGGATAGCGGTCGTGATTGGTATAGGGAAGCCATTGCTATCTATGTGTTTGCCTTTGTAAATATGTTTGGTTTTATAGCTATTAATATCAAGTAAAAAAGCACCATTCATTCGCGTAGAAACTAAGATGTTATTTTCTGATAGGGGAAAAAGGCCGACGATTTCTTGCTCATTCAAATTAGCGCTGGTGTTAATATTGGTTACTGTATTGCCGTCATACCTGTTTAAGCCCTGCAAAGTGCCAATCCAAATAAAGCCATATTTGTCTTGAGTAATAGCGGTAATGGCTGACTGACTCAGCCCCTCTTCAACGGACAGCCTAGAGGTATGTAGGCCAACATTGTGGGCATGGCTGGGGGGAATTATGCAGCAATAAAAAAATAATATTAAAAAACACAATAGCGTTTGCTTCATTAAAAGACCTTTCTATATCCAATCTGGCTTAGTCCTTTAATCCGAAATCATAAAAAACAAGCTGTTATGATCTACTTTTATAACGCTTCAGCTGAGACGCGAAGTCTAGCGGAATTATTATCGAAAGATCAACAAGAAATAGCACTACCTCACAATAAACTTAACATTTTATATACCTTGTTTGTGCTTACATGGTGCGACATAGTTTTGTCATAGGACTATTGTTCAAAAGCTTTGTTGTTGTGCGTGGTTCATTTATACGTTGCTTTGCTGATGCCTTAGAGGTTAGCAGCTTTTTTTCTATCTGCTTATACCAATTATCTTTATTAAGTGGCTTATTTTGAGGCGAGAAAATTTTGTCGATAACTCCGCTACCGCGTCCTGCTTTCGCTAAGGTACCTACATCCATATAGGCAAGGCAAAAGTTTTGCTATTTAGTTGTTCTAAATGAGCAATTTTTAACGCGGTTAGCGTCAGATTTACTCCCTCAAACTTAGCAAGTATCAAGTATAATTGGTATTAAGTCCTGCTAACCTCAACAGCAAATTGATAGATGCAATGTGTAGTCGGAAGTAACGGATCATCTTTGTTTACAGCTATGATTGCAGGGGATAGTCCCTACCTCTTTTAGTGAAAAGAAAATTATTCTTATTTATCGATAATGATACTGTTGATAATTGTTATCGTTTAGATTAAACTAAATCCAGTTAATGAGTTTGAGATTGGTTTTTATTTATGTACGTATGTATTTGCCATGGAGTGACAGATAAAAAGATTGCAGAAACTATCGACGATGGTGCTCGCTCGATGCGCGATCTTAGCCAGACATTATCAGTAGGAAAGCAGTGTGGTAAGTGTTGTAACTGTGCAAAGAAGATATTAAATGAAAAGCTAATTGCAATCGTTGATGTTACCGAACAGGTTGCGTAACTAAACTATACGCAACCATCGTTGTGTTTCAATCTACAGTTGAGACTGAAGGTAGTTCTCAATACCCATCACTTTGATCAGGTGTTGCTGAGTCTCCAGCCAATCTATTTGTTCTTCTTGCTCATTTTGAATTTTGTCGAGCGCCTCGCGGCTAATATAATCTTGCTTCTCTTCACAGAGCTTAATTGCTGCTTGTAAATCTACCAAAGACGCTTGCTCAAACGTCATATTACAGTCGATCATTTCAGCACTATTTTCACCTATTTGTAATCGACCTAAATCTTGTAGATTTGGCAATCCTTCTAGAAATAAAATACGTTCAATCAAGCGATCGGCGTTCTTCATTTTTTGAATTGATACTTTATAGTCTGCTTTATCAAGCTGTGAAAAACCAAAATCTTTAAACATGCGTGCATGCAGAAAGTATTGGTTGATACCAACTAACTCATTGGCGAGCACTTTGTTCAGCCCTATGATGACGTCTTTATCACCTTTCATAGTCGGTTCCTTCTTTAAAGCTGAGATTGGATATAATTAGGCGCACCGATAAGATCAATCAATCGGATCTGCTGTTCAAGCCAGTAAACGTGATCTTCTTCGGTATCGAATAATAACTTTTCGAGGGTTTCACGCGATTGATAATCTTGTTCCTCTTCACAGATTTTTATTGCGTCTTTGACACACTCAACCACCTCTAGCTCTAATTTTAAATCATTCTGCATCATGGACTTTACGTCTTTACCTATCAGTAGATCACGACGCTTAGTCATGTCTGGAACACCTTCTAAGAATAGAATACGCTTGATTAGCCAATCTGCGTGGGTAGTTTCCTCTTCACGTTCATGTTCGAGGCGCTGATAAAGTTTATCTAGACCCCAGTCTTCATACATGCGTGAATGAATGAAATACTGATCGATAGCTGCAAGCTCGTTGGCTAATAGCTTATTAAATGCGTCAATGACTTTTTGTTTACCTTGCATGCTGTTACCTCAAACTATGAATATGTCGCTAGTCTAACGAATTAATTTTTAGTGTCAATAAAAAATCTTTATAAAACATGGTGTTATATATTGATTATAATTCGCATTTAAGTTGATGTTATGGCCTGCCAATACAAATTATTGTTATTTCACTTTGGATAAAAAACGAGCAATACCGAAATTTTTAAAGATTAAATATTAAGCTGCTATTGACACGCTATAAGTAAGTGGTAAATTTAAGGAAATTTCTAAATTAGGTGCAGGGCAGGTTTGGCAAAACTGATTATGTTGATATTGGTGCTACTGGTATCGGTTCAGTCCGTCAACCTTTTTGCGTCTGAAGCTAACCTCCACCAAATAGAAATAGCTCACTTGCAGCAACCTCATGACCATGCTGAAGACGCTAGCATGGAGAATAAAGAACACCATACTCAGGATTGCCACCATTGTGGCCATTGCAGTGGCACACATTTAACGATAGTCATTGTGAGATCTCCAGCCGTGCTGTCTGTGTATACTCACAGCGAAGCCTATAGTCAGGCTCCTGCCAAAGTTCGTACTTTTGTTGAGCAAACTCACCGCCCCCCAATCGTTTAAGCAGTAGCAATCAACGAACATTGTGTCATTGATATTAGCTTTTTACTGATCCTATTTTTTGATTTTTTATAAAGCTAATGTCTTTTGTGTTCTTTGATGATACTGCCCAATAAAGCGCTATACCAAAAAGGTCAGCCTCAGTCGCATTCATGTCAATTGCATTAATTTATCGACTTGGCTTTGATTTCATACCAATTTGACTTAATACTTGCTCAATTTGAAGGAGTAATACCAATTTGACTTAATACTTGCTCAATTTGAAGGAGCAAATCTGACGCTAACCACGTTAAAAATTTCTCATTTAGAACAACTAAATAGCAAAATTTTTGCCTAGTTATCGACAAGATTTTCTCGCCTCAAAATAGACCACTTAATTAAGCAAATTGGTATAAATCTGACGCTAATAGCGTTAAAAATTTCTTATTTAGAACAACTAAATAGCAAAATTTTTGCCTAGTTATCGACAAGATTTTCTCGCCTCAAAATAGACCATTTAATTAAGAAAATTGGTATCACTTTTCTGATATAGCGCCCACTTTTTTCAATACCATTTTGTCCCAAAGCGGCTCAATTAAATGAGCAAATTTGGCGATTACAACACGTGCAAGCGGTGTTATCGCCAACAGTGGTTCGCCTAAAAATAAACCACTTAATTAAGCAAATTGATATTAATACCAATTTGACTTAATACTTGCTCAATTTGAAGGAGTAAATCTGACGCTAACCGCGTTAAAAATTTCTCATTTAGAATAACTAAATAGCAAAATTTTTGCCTGGTTATCGACAAGATTTTCTCGCCTCAAAATGGACCACTTAATTAAGCAAATTGGTATAAAGTCGAAGCTTGTTTACGAGTTTGAGCTGTTGTGCGGGTATTACATCGCTCCTCGTATTACAACAGAACCATTTTAAACGTGTGGTAAATATCAATTAAGCGAATTGGTAGCACCCAAGTTTTGAATAAGGAGTGAGCTTACTTAGCGGTATTAAGCTCACATTAAATTTATGCCTCATTCAAACCGCAGGGTAAGCGCGTTTCACAATATAAGAGTGTCAAATGCAAATCTTAAAAAATTGCACTTTCTGTTTAATGTTCACGGCGATGTTTAGCTCATCTGTATATTCAGGTGAAAGTCATGATGATGACCACGCTGTGCATGAAAATGACAATCAAATCGTTCTCACCCAACAACAACTAGATTTTGCTGGAGTTAAAATCGAAACGCTACAATTGCAACATCATGAGCGACTTTATTTTGCGCCAGGTGAAGTGAAAGCTAATGGTTATACCAGCTATCTTGTTGCACCTCGAGTGGACTCTATTGTACTGGAGCGCCATACCACATTAGGTTCAATGGTCGAGGTTAATGAGCCTTTAATCACTTTGTTTTCCGAAGCGATGGCGCAAGCACAGTCACAGTATCTAATTGCGTCAACGCAGTGGGATAGAGTTAAACGCTTGAGTTCAACAGCCATTAGTGAGCGAGCACGTGTTCAAGCGAATGCTGACTTTAGTGCCGCTTATTCGAGGTTAATAGCACTGGGAGTCGAAGGCACTGCGATCGATGCAATTAAACATAAACCAGCAAGTGAGTTTGGGCACTATACCTTAGTTGCCCAGCGTGCAGGGATTGTGACTCAAGACTCATTCACTCAAGGGCAGCATGTCGCAGCAGGCAAAACCTTAATGGCGATCTCCGATGAAAACGAGTTATGGGTAGATGCGCAGATACAACCGAGTTCACAACTTAAATTAACGTCCGATATAAAAGCATGGGTTAATGTTGAAGGCAAAGATCACGAAGCCCAAGTTATTCAAGAAGCCCACACACTAGATCCAATCACTCGAACTCGACGGGTACGCCTGTTGGTAAAAAACTCAGAACACAAACTGCATGCCGGTATGTTTGTTAATGTTTATTTCCGTATCCCTTCAACAGCACAAGCTATAGCTGTACCTGATGATGCGCTGAGTCGCAGCACTGATGGTGATTGGGTGGTCTATGTTGAAGCCTCGCCAGGTACGTTTTATCCCAAAGAAGTGCAACTGGGCGAACGTTTTGGTGAACAGGTTGAAATTATTGGATTAAGTCCAGGTCAACGTATTGCAATCAACGGTGCGTTTTTTATTGCATCAGAGCAGGCGAAGGCAGGCTTTGATCCACATAATCACTGAGGAAGCTTCATGATGTTTAATAGAATAATCGACTTGTCAGTAAATAACCGGCTACTCAGTGTGCTGTTCTTAATAGTGATTGTTGCGGTATCCGCTGTCAGTATTCCCAAACTTAATTTGGATGCGTTTCCTGATGTCACCAATGTACAGGTCGCGGTTAACACAGAAGCTCCTGGGCTTGCAGCAGAAGAAGTTGAACAACTGATCACATATCCAATTGAGGCAACTATGTATGCCCTGCCAGATGTGGAGCAAGTACGTTCTATTTCCAAAACAGGGTTATCTGGTGTAACAGTTGTATTTAAAGAAGGCACTGATATCTATTTTGCAAGGCAGCTGGTATTCGAACGATTAGAAGCTGCAAAAGCACTTATTCCGGATGGCGTTGGCACGCCTGAAATGGGTCCTAATACATCAGGACTTGGGCAAATATTTCAGTATATGCTTAGGACTAAAGAGGGAGCTGAGTATGATGCGATGGCGCTACGTAGCCTCAATGATTGGGTCGTAAAGCTATTAATAATGCCAATTGATGGTGTGACAGAGGTATTGTCATTTGGTGGTGATGTGCGTCAGTACCAAGTTCATATCGATCCAAATAAGCTGCTAGCTTATGCGCTATCTCAGCAGGATGTTATCAATGCGATAGAGCGTAATAACCAAAATGTTGGGGGCTGGTATCTGCAACATGGTCAAACACAGTTAGTGGTCAGGGGCACAGGTTGGTTTAAAAGTGGTGAGCGGGGAGTTGAAGAGATTGCTAATGCGCCAATCAAAACCATAGATGGCACTGTTGTAAAGGTGGCACAAGTCGCGACGGTTTCTGTCGGAGCTGAGATCCGCCAAGGTGCTGTAACGATGTCAAAGAAACGAGAGTCCGGCGAGGTAGAACAATTGGGTGAAATTGTTACCGGTATTGTACTTAAGAGAATGGGAGCTAACACCAAAGCCACGATAGATAGTATCCAAAGTCGTATTACACTGATAAATCAAGCATTACCGGAAGGGGTAATATTTGAGCCATTCTATGATCAATCAGATTTGATCAGTAAAGCCGTACACACTGTTGTGAAAGCGCTAATATTGGCTTTTGTTTTTATTGTCGTCGTACTGGCACTATTTCTTATGAATCTTCGAGCGACCTTTCTTGTACTTATATCTATCCCAACCTCTATTGCGATGGCACTTTTTGTAATGGCTTGGTATGGAGTGTCAGCTAACTTGATGTCGCTTGGGGGAATTGCAGTGGCAATTGGGATGTTAGTCGATGGCTCGGTTGTAATGGTAGAAAACATCTTTAGACGTATCATACAAAACGATCCCAAGGGCGATAACGCTATTATTCAAGTCGTAAAACTTGCCTCAAAGGAAGTTGCAAGGCCGATTTTTTTTGCTGCCAGTATTATTTTAGTTGTTTTTACGCCACTTTTTAGCTTTGAAGGGGTTGAGGCAAAGTTATTTCACCCTATGGCAATTAGTATCATTTTGGCGGTGGTGGCTGCGGTATTTGTTGCATTAGTGATTGTACCGGCTTTGGCTGTTTATGTTTTTAAATTTGGCGTCGAACAGAGAGAAAGTTATGTACTGACGCGATTAGAAAAAGCATATCGCCTGAGCTTAAGCCGAGTAATGTACTGGCGAAAGTCGTTACTTATGATTGTTCTATCACTCACGGCGATGGCGGGTTTCACATTTACTCAAATAGGCACTGAGTTTGTGCCTGAGCTAGAGGAGGGAACGATTAACCTTAGGGTTACCTTAGCCCCCTCTGCAAGCCTAGAGACTGCTCTTGATGTTGCACCTAAACTAGAAAGAATATTACTAACATTTCCAGAAGTAACTTATGCCTTAAGCCGGATTGGTCGCGCAGAGATTGGCGGCGACCCTGAACCTGTAAATAATATTGAAATTTATGTTGGACTACAACCTGTAGCACTGTGGCAAAGTGCACACAGCCGAGACGAGCTACAAACACTGATGGAAGAAAAGCTGCAAGCGCATCCCGGCTTACTTTTCAATTTCTCGCAGCCAATCGCCACTCGTGTAGATGAATTACTCTCAGGAGTAAAGGCACAGCTGGCCATAAAGCTGTTTGGCCCAGAGTTGGCAGTATTAGCAACAAAGGGCCAAGAAATAGAAGCCGTAGTGTCACAAGTTGAAGGCACACAGAGCGTGCAATTGGAACAGATTACAGGGGAAGCGCAGCTAGTTGTTACACCTAAACGCCAAGTTCTGTCCCGCTATGGACTGGCTGTGAGTGATGTAATGACCTTGGTACAAGATGGGATCGGGGGGAAGCGGGCTGGGCAAGTTATCAATGGCAATGAGCGCTATGACATATATGTGCGTTTAGCACCTGAGTATCGCCAAACTAAAGAGGCGATTGAACAGATACGTATACAATCAAGTTCCGGCGCTTGGATCCGGCTGTCTGATGTGGCGCATGTTGAGTACCAATCTGGTTCACCCCAAGTGAGGCGGGATGATGTTCAGCGTAGAGTGGTCATACAAGCCAATGTGCAAGGTCGAGATATGGGGAGCGTTGTAAACGATATTCGCAAAGCTATTGATAGTAAAGTTGATTTACCTAGCGGTTATGGGATTGAAATTGGTGGCCAGTTCGAAAACCAGCAACGTGCTCAGCAACGGCTAGCCTTAGTTATCCCTATGTCTTTATTATTGATCACATTGCTACTTTATTTAGCATTTGGCTCAATTGCACAGGCTCTGCTCATTTTAGTCAATGTGCCCCTCGCGGTGATTGGCGGGGTATTTTCGTTATACCTTTCAGGTCAGTACCTATCGGTGCCAAGTTCGGTCGGGTTTATTACTTTATTCGGTGTTGCGGTGCTCAATGGAGTGGTGATGGTTGATAGTATCAATGCACGTATCGCCAGAGGTGAAGCTATACATCATAGTGTATTTGAAGGTGCTACTTCTCGCTTACGACCCGTACTGATGACCGCAATTACCTCAGCTTTAGGGCTTATACCAATGTTGTTATCGTCCGGTGTTGGGGCGGAAATTCAAAGGCCACTTGCTAGTGTTATTGTTGGTGGATTATTCACGTCAACTTTATTGACGCTGTTTGTATTACCTGCGTTCTATCCTCTATTCTCCAAACGGAGCAATCATAAATAAATGAAGCGGGTGGTTCTCACCCGCATTCAAAGAGTGTCATTGATGACCATGTTATCAAAAAACCTCACCAGATCTTAACGACGGTCTTACTCAAAAGTTAGCACTACACCACTATACGGCGGAGCTTACCCGGGAATTATTCTCACTTCTTGAGTTATGTGGGTGTAAATGAAAATGGTTTGCATTAGTGTTAATGTGATCATATAGTGTGCCTAAGCTCGGGTTAGCTTCTGGTAAAGCTTAAGGTTAAATAAGGGTTAAATATGAAAGATTCTATGGTTGGCGATGCGAACTACACAATCTCTGATACTTGCGAGTTTTCTGCTGTGTTGTCTCCTTGGCAAGCTAAAATAATGTCGGGTAATCAAGCATATAAAGCACAAACATTCTTGCATGCCCGTGATGAATATCAGTCCGCATTGGTGCTGGCTACTCGGATTTTGGACGAGTTCTTATTGTACCAAAAAGATAATATCGTGATTGGTGCCATTGAGCACAGTTTGCCAGCAGTAGTGGTATCGGCGCATAATCTTGCAGACACATTCATTGCGCTTGAACAACCTAATCGTGCCTGTGCACAGCTCACTTCCGTTCATTTTAAAGTGCACGAAGTTTTTAGTCAGTTGGAGAGTGAAGTCGCGGCTATTGCCCTTCACCATTTGCATAAAACGCGTCAAGAACTCATACATTTTGCCAAACGCTACCCACACCTACCTGAGCTCATTCATCATATTAACGAAGCGATGCTGAATACGCATATACGAGGGCGCGCTTTACACTAAAACTTGGAGGTCGAATGGCTTTTACATTACCTAATTTACCTTATGCTTATGACGCGTTAGAACCACATATCGACGCAAAGACAATGGAGATCCATCATACTTTGCATCATCAAACATATATAAATAAAGCGAATGCGGCACTCGAGGGTACAAAATTTGCTGATAACAGCACTGAAAGTCTGCTGCGAAACATAAAAGCCCTCCCAGAAAATCTGCAAAAAGCAGTACAAGAACACGTTGGAGGTCACGATAATCACAGTTTATTTTGGCAAATAATGACGCCTAATTTTCTCCCGTTAGGTGATGGTGCGCTGAAACAAGCGATAGAGCAGGAACTCGGTGGATATGAGCAATTTAAGACAGAGTTTACCAACGCCGCGGTGAGCCGCTTTGGTAGTGGGTGGGCATGGTTAGTGGTTGATGAAGATGGCAAGTTATTGATAACAAGTAGCCTTAATCAAGACAGTCCGTTTATGGCTCAACAAACACCTATCCTTGGCTTAGACGTGTGGGAGCACGCTTATTATCTTAAATATCAAAACCGCCGCCCAGAATATATCGCCGCTTTTTATCATGTTATAAACTGGTCAGAAGTAGAAAGAAGATATAACGAAGCCGTCGGTAAACTAGCCTAACTTTAAAAAATAGAGCAGCATTTTTAGCGCAGGAGTTAGTACTGGTCGTAACTCAATGCTAACCCCTGCTTTTGTACTTATTAATATCATAACTTATGTGATTGAGTGCCAAAAATGGCTAGTTTGCTACTTCCATAGCCAGTAGACTGATACAAAACGATGTATGAGCTACGGTCATGTATACACCAGAGGTTTGTTCTGAAGCCAGAAATAGCCGCGATGCTAGGTTTGATGGCTTATTTTTTGTTGCTGTTAAAAGCACCGGTATTTATTGTCGGCCAATTTGTCCAGCACCTGCTGCCAAAGAAAGTAATGTGGAATACTTTCAGTTTGCCCATAATGCTGCTCAAGCAGGTTTTAGGCCTTGTATTCGGTGCCGCCCCGATAGTGCGCCTGGAAGTTATGCGTGGCTTGGAACAGAAACGACAGCTGTCAGAGCTAAAAAGCTGATAGATGAGGGAGCTTTGTTGCGCAGTTCAACCTCATGTTTAGCAGAGCGACTAGGTATATCCGTCAGATACCTCAATAAGATATTTAGTCATTATTTCGGTACCAGCCCTAAACAATATGCGTTGTACAAGCAGTGTGACTTGGCTAAACAGCTGTTGCAACAAACCGACCTTCCTGTAACGCAAGTTGCTTTTGCCGCAGGGTTTAAGTCATTGAGGCGATTTAACGATGCGTTTCAGAAGTTATATCAGTTATCACCAAGCCGGTTTAGAAAGGGAACAAACCGCGACGCTTTGATCTCAATTTATTTATCTTACCGCCCTCCATATAATTGGCAAAGCATGCAGCAATTTTTGGCTAAACGAATTGTCCCAAATCTAGAATGGCTGAATGAACAAAGTTATGGCCGCACTGTCACTGTTCAGGGGATAACAGGGCGTTTTTGCGCAACCATAGAACCACACAAACATCGTTTTAAAGTTGATGTTACCTTGTCTGATTTATCATTATTAGTGCCGATGATTGCACAGATCAGGCGAGTGCTAGACTTAGATGCAGATACACATTTTATCGAATCACATCTTCGCAAAGCAGCGCCTGATTTACGTTTACAAGAAGGGCTAAGATTACCTGGAATTTGGGACGAATTTGAAGCAGGGATCAGAGCCATTTTGGGTCAACAAATCAGTGTTCAGGCAGCAAAGAACCTATTGACCTTACTGGTGAGTGAACTGGGGGAGAAGACCGAAGATGGCATGCAATATTTTCCATCAGCGCAGGCGGTGTTTGATAGCGAATTAGTATTTTTTAATATGCCAGCAAGTCGTAAAGCTGCTATCCGCGCGTTTGCGCAGCAATATGTTGAACAACCACAAGTTGACATTGATAGTTGGCAAAATATAAAAGGGATTGGTCCGTGGACTGTGAATTATGCAAAAATGCGAGGATTGAGTCACCCTGATATTTATTTAGGCGGCGACTTAGGGGTAAAAAAAGCCCTAGAAAAGTCGCAGCAAGCAATAAATGTTGATAAATGTGCGCCGTTTCGTTCTTATTTAACTTTTCAACTTTGGCAACTATTATGATAGAAACTACATTGGCGTCACCTGTTGGCGAGTGGATAATTCAAGCATCCGATAAGGGGTTAAGTTATGTCGGTTTCTTCCCAAAAACGCGATACGAGTACGGGGAGAATCAACATTCAACCATGGCGAAGTGCCAGTTACGCGAGTACTTTGCAGGCAAGCGTAAGCAGTTTGATGTGTCTTTGGATGTAGCAGGTACAGACTTTCAAAAGCAGGTTTGGCATGTATTGGCGAAAGTTCCCTTTGGCGCGACTTACTCCTATGGTTGGATAGCCAAGCAATTAGCTAACCCCAACGCGGTAAGGGCGGTTGGTGCTGCAAATGGTAAAAATCCCATCAGTATTATTGTACCCTGTCATCGCATTATTGGCACAAATGGCAAACTGACAGGGTATGCAGGTGGAATTGAGGCTAAACGTTGGCTTTTACAACATGAAGGGGTTATCTGCGAAAAATAGCATATACTGTTAAACAAGGCGTATAGTTAGTTTGCAAAGTACACTTGGAGATACGGTTGAGATTTTTTTTAGTCCTCTGTTTTTTTGCTAGTATGCCTCTGATTGCTGCTACAGAGGTACGTTTTTGTTACGAGGATAAACATGCACCACCGTTTATACATGGAGCAGGGCAAGTAGTACCTGCTGCAAATCCGGGGGTGACGATAGAGATTGTAAAGCAACTAGACGCTCAGCTATCACCCATTCGCATTAATTATGTAAGAAAACCTTGGAGCCGTTGCTTACACGAGTTAGAGCAGGGCAAGGTAGATGCAGTGGTAGCGAGCTATCGTCAATCAAGAGATAAACACATGGCATATCCCAAGCGAGCAGATGGTAAAATTGACAACCGCTACGCTATAAATAAGATTGGTGTGTGTTTATTACAAAGTATCGCTAACGACACCAAAATTACACTCCAAGACGCGGTTGAACTTGCTGTGCCAAGAGGATACGCGATTAAAGAGAGTATGCCAGCCAATTTTTCAGTATTCGAAACCGATTCCTTAGAAAATGCAATTACGTTAGTTGAAAATGATCTACTAGATGCGACAATAGGGTTGTGCCAGATCGGTAATATGCCGATTACGCTTTCACCTCCATTTAATCGTCTTAAGCCAGTGTTCCCGCCACTAGAGACCACCTTTGGCTTTATGGCTTTTTCTAAACAATTCTATCAGCTATATCCAGACGCCAGTTGGCTGTTGTGGCGTGAAAGTCAGCGGATTGATCTTGATAAAATGTACCAGCTGTACTTGGATGCCCAGCCTGAAGACTCAGATAAGCAATAGACCTTTGTTCGCTTAGTCAGTAAACTACCACGAATTTTTATCTACAAATAACCATTATGGCTCAGCTTTATTTTTATTACTCGGCAATGAATGCTGGTAAATCAACGACTTTACTACAATCGGCATTTAATTATAGAGAGCGGGGCATGCGCCCTTTTATTATCACGGCGGCCATAGATAACCGCGCAGGAGTCGGCAAGGTTGCTTCTCGTATTGGTTTAGAGGCCGAGGCACATGTTTTTGAAAACCATACCGATGTTAAAGCACTCCTCAGTGATGCCCATGGTAATAATAAAATTGACTGTGTTTTGGTAGATGAATGTCAGTTTTTGACTAAATCTCAGGTGGCTGAGCTTACAGATATCGTTGACGAGTTGCGTATCCCAGTGCTGTGTTATGGACTTAGGACCGACTTTCGCGGGGAGCTTTTTGAGGGCTCTCAATACTTACTCGCTTGGGCTGACAAGTTAATTGAACTCAAAACTATCTGTCATTGTGGTCGCAAAGCGAACCGTGTATTACGAACGGATGAACATGGAAAAGCGATTGCGGATGGCGATCAAGTCGTTATCGGTGGCAATGATAGGTATGTGTCGCTTTGTCGTAAACATTATAAAGAGGCACTAAGCAGTAACTAATCATCAAGACTGACCGCTAAATTTCTCGTGATTGAGCCTCTTGAGGATATAATAACAGCACCCTCAAGAGGCTTTTTGGGTTAGATAAACCGCAAAAAACAATTTCTGTTTTATCCGTATGATTTGGAAAAACACGTAGCTTGTACCATGCTTTAAAAAAACGAAAGAGTGTGAGCACGATGGACAAGCAGCGGACGTTATCATTTTTAAGCCAGTCGGAACCGGCTAAGCCTATATCTGCAAACCTAGTAAAACCTTGGGTTGTTTTGATAGTGGATGATGAGCCAGAAGTGCATCAAGTCACTCAACTTGTACTGTCTTCATACCGCTTCGAACAACAACCACTTGAGCTCGTTCACGCCTACAGTAAAAAAGAAGCGATAAACATACTTAACTCAAGAACAGATGTCGCACTTGTTCTACTTGACGTGATAATGGAAAGTGAAGAAGCGGGCTTGGAGTGTGTGCAATATATCCGAGAAGTACTAGGTTATCATCAAGTACGTATCGTACTCAGAACTGGTCAGCCCGCTGCCATACCTGAGCATGAGCTAATGTTACGCTATGATATTAATGATTATAAAAATAAAACTGATCTTACTAAATCCAGACTGTTTACGACATTAACCAGCTCACTGCGATCCTATCAAGATCTTCAACGTTTAGCGTTACTTACCGAAGAGTTAACGGCATTAAATGAAGGCTTGGAAGACAAGGTAAAACAGCGAACACATGAAATAGAAGCCTCTAATAAAGCATTACGACAAGCATATGATCGGATAGCCAAGCAGCAACAAGCACTCGTTCAATCTGAAAAGCTAGCGTCAGTTGGTCAATTGGCTGCTGGCGTTGCCCACGAAATTAATAATCCATTAGCTTACCTCAAAAGTAATTTAGAGTTTGTACAAAGCACGTTAGTTAAACTTTATAAAGCTTGGCAGACGGTCGCTTCTCAATCTCAGCTTTGTAATCAAGTTCTCAATAATATAGAGACAGAGTACCAACTCAACTGGACACTAAGTGAAAGTGACGATGTAATAGCTGATATGCATTCAGGATTAGATAGGATCCAGTTAATTGTTAAAGAGTTGAGCATTTTTTTCGAGAGTAATCAGACTCAATTTCAATTAGTTGACTTTTATACGCAGATTTTAGACCCTGTAGTGATTAATTTAGAACTCGATGGCGTAAGTTTACAATTGATTGAGTTTGATAAAGGAGACGGATTTGAGCTATTTTGTGCTCCTGCGCTGTTAGAACACAGTTTATACTGTATCATTAGAAATGCCTTAGAAAGCTCTAGTAGGCTAAGTCAAACCATCAAAGTAAAAGTCAAACTTATTGATGAGCATATCCAATTTACAGTGTCTGACACTGGAGAAGGAATAGATACCGAGCTGATCCATAGAGTATTTGATCCCTTCTATACCACTAAATTATCTGACAAGCATGTTGGTTTAGGACTAACGGTTGCCTCAAGTATTATCAAGTCTCATGGTGGGCAGCTACACATTCAATCTCAGGTAGGCAAAGGCACTGATGTTACAATTACCATCCCTTTAGCTCAGCCAGCTTTGAACAGAAATACGTCTGACGGTAAATAGTTGTGCTTTCGTTAGCATACATAGCTACCTTGGGGGATCAATCGCATGGTTAATGCTGGTATTCACTCTAAACCACCCCGCGACTGAGTAACGCTTTTTGTTGGCCACGAGCACCTCGTGAGGAAATTCGTCACTTAGAAATGTGACCAATGTGCCGTCGCTGGGCGTTACCGTTGTCAAAATTTGCTCGTGGTTGTTAGGGTTATACACCATTAATTCTCCGCCATCTTTAGCTGACCAAGACTGGCTTAAATAAAGTACCGTCGTCAAAACTCGGTTTGCTTTACCTTTAAAAGCATCCACATGTTTTTTATAAAAAGCACCCGGAGGGTAGACAGCAAAGTGGCTTTCATAGCTAAAAAGTCCCATAAATAGGCGTCTATTTAGGTATGTTTTCAGCTCTGCCATATTGTCTAACCAAGCAGCTTCTAGCTCGTTGTTAGCATCGAGCCAATGTATTTTGTCTCTGCGAATTTTCTGGTTTTGTTCATGCTCGGTAAGGCGGCCAATACCTGTCTGCTCAAAATCTGAGCTCGTCAGTTCAGCGAGCCTTATTTCTAATTTGGATAAAATCTCTGAACCGATAAAGTTGGGTAATATGCTGATCCCAGTTGATTGTAAGTCTTGTGCTATTTTCTCGAATGGGAATGTTAAGTCTAAATCTAACAAAAGCCGCGTCCTTATATTCGCAAAGACGCCTTTTTACCTTGTTGTGGTGCTGCAATCCAGCAAGTTAATTTTACCTTGTCGACAAACAAATTTTGTTAATGATGTTTTTACTCGCAGCTTCTATTAAATCAAGTACTAGCTCAAAACCATGAGTACCTCCATAGTAAGGATCGGGTATCTCATGCTCATTTAGGTCACCAAATTCAAGAAAAAGCATTATTTTGTCTTCTAATCCACTTGGGCAAAGTGCGAGTAAATCTCGACGGTTTGACTTATCTGCACATAGTATTATATCGTAGTCTTCAAAATCACTGGGCTTTACTTGTTGTGCTGAAATCCCTGAGAAGTCATATCCTCGAGCCTCGCCAGCAATGACGCTGCGGGGATCAGGTAAGCTCCCTTGGTGATAACCAATGGTGCCTGCGGATCCAATCTCAATGCTACAGTCTGTTTGTGCTAGTTGATGTTTTAGTACGGCCTCCATAGTTGGAGAGCGGCAGATGTTACCCATACATACGACTAAAATATTTGAAATTGAGTTCACGCGTCTATCCTTTTTAACTTCACCTTGGCGAAAGTTTACCGATTTTTTGATAAGAGCAAAACAAAAAGCACCAATCACGGTGCTTTTTATGCCTAAATTATCCGAAGCTCAGGTGAAATTAATTGAGCGTTAAGACACGTGGATGTCTGTGCTATGAACTGGGCAAGTTTTCATGTGGGCCAAAGACTTCATAATAAATACGTGAAGGGCTTACGCCTGCTCTTAACAATTGGGCCTTAATTGCTGCCATAAAGGAAAGTGGCCCACACAAGTAAAACTCTCCATGTGCACAGGGTAACGATGCTGCGACTGCACTGATATCCATAAACCCAGGTAATGCGTTATGCTCTTTTGACTCCAACCAATTAGTTACAGAAAATTGTTTAATGCCTTTACCTAGCTCGTTAATTTCACCAAGAAATCCTAAGTCTTCGAACATTTTGTTGGCATGTAAAAAGTATGCCTCAATGTCGGGCGTCGTTTGACTATGGACTGCTAGCATACTAAGCATCGGTGTAATTCCCACACCAGCACTAATATAGATCTTTGGACGGTTTGTCTCTTTAGCAGTAAAATCTCCGGCTGGTGGCGTTAGTTTTACCGTATCTCCTGCTTTCAAAGTGTGTAAATATTGGGAAACGAGACCATCTGATTTTACCGAAATTCTAAAATGTTTGCAGTTAGGTGCCGCTGACAGAGAGTATTGGCGTATTTGTGAAGTTGTTTGAGCGCTTGCTGGCAGAAATACTGAAACAAACTGTCCTGCTTTAAATTTAGGTATGGCCTTGCCGTCACATGGGCTTAAATAAAAGCTCTTAATGTTTGGCGTGTGATTGACAACTTCATCAATATAAAAATCTCGTGTCCCCTGCCAACCGCCTACTTGCTGAAGCACATGTTGGTAAAGCCCATGTTCAGCGGTGATAAATAGATCGGCTAAAAATTGGTATGCAGAGATCCAAGCCTGTTCTACCTCATGGGTAAATTGTTCTTTTAATTCTGTTTTAAGCGTATTTATTAAATGATGACCAACGATGTTGTATTGCGCTGGGGATATTCCTAGACTGACATGCTTATGGTTGATCCGTAAAATTGCATCATTAAGTACATCAGGTTGATCAATATAAGTAGCGTAGGCGGCCAGCGCTGAAAATAAAGCTAATGGTTGGCTACCTGAGGCTTGATGAGATTGGTTGAATACGCCTCTCAGTTCGGGGTGCTCAGTAAACATGTTGTGGTAAAACTTCGCGGTAATTTCTGGGCCAACTTTTGCGAGTAACGGCGCGCTTTGCTTCACCAATCTAATCGTTTTATTTGTAAGCATGATTGTTTTGTCTCCAATGTAATGTGAGTAGCCTGAGCTTTGAATAATGAATGCCTTACCCAAACCTCAGGTGAAGTATTAACCCTGTCGCCCATCGAGGCGTTGTTTTAACAGCATTGGGCTAAAGGTGATAAGAAAAAGAAAAAAACCAAACACCCACATTAATGCACTGATCAGCCAAGCGTTGTGGGGGCTAGTAAAGTGAATGAGAAACGCGCGACTTATACCCGCTGCTACAATGCAGGTAAACGCAATCGTTGTGCTGAGATGAGTAGTTAAAGATCTACCGGTATGTCCGAGGGTAACTCTAGCCATCATGCTTAAAATCATTAAGCTCATCCCGCTGATAGCGACAAGATGTAAGTGGTCACGCCAGAATGCTAAATGGTAGATACGATTATAGGCACATAGCAACAGCCCAGCAGCGATTGCAAAGTAAGACACGTAGAGCGACCAGAGCAAGGGAACTTTGACCAGTCGTATATCAAACCAGTACACAGCTCTGACAAGGTGTAAACAACCTAATATCAAAAGGCAGCCATTCAAATAATGCGCATGAAGAAATGATGATTGTAGCGGTGAGATACATACGCACAGTATCGCCAGATAAAAAATGGCACGGTCTACCTTTCGGATAGCGGGTTTTTGATCTTTCTGTAGACCTCTGGCAATAAAAAATGGGATCACACGGCCGCTAACAACACCAATTAACAACATGTATGCTATCAAAGAAGATTGACTAAGTAGGCCTACTTGTAAGAAGTCACCATTATTAAGTGCGGTTAAAAATGCGATATTGCAGCATCCAATCACACCGACATAAAATATAAAAACTCGATTGTTTTTTGACCTTGCTGTGATAATAACTGAGCTTAAGTTAGCCAGTAACAGTAGCCAAAATGTAGCTTGCAATAATAGCGTAAGGGTAACGGAGCTTTGTGGAATAAAAAAGCTCAATCTTGCAGCGAGCCAAATACCACAGAGAGACAGTAAGGCTGCGCCATTGAGTGTGGCTTTTTGTGTCCAGTTTTGAGCGGCCGTTAATAAAAAACCCGCAACGACAGCGCCTGCAAAGCCAAACAACATCTCATGAGCGTGCCAGTAAATGGCTGGATATTTATGGTGCCACTCTAGTTGACCGTTCAATATGAATATCCAGACTGAAATACTCAAAACGGCGCTTAGACCAGCGAGCATAAACAAGGGTCTGAAGCCAAGCATGAGTAATGGCCAAGTTGTTAACTTATGCCATCTGAATTGTATAGCGGTTGGATCTTGTGGCTGGAGCAGTGGCATTTATCTTACCTCCATACCCAAGTGATAAAAGCAAGTACAGCGTACAACATAGGCAACTTTAATAATGGCTGCGAAAATAATCGTACTAATATGTGCAGTAATTTGCGAGTTCAGACTAAAGTGTTCGGCATTGATGTAACTAATTTGCAGCGATAGCAAAAACGCAATAAATGATATCAAGATGACAATATTGCTGTACTTTAAAAGATGGCTCATGTGGTGCACTCATTTAACAAGATAAGTATGAGTGGCTACAGCATGTATTAGGCCAATTTTTAAAACCATTATTATTCAACGTCTTATGTTTTTGTTATTGTCGTTTGAGTCATTTTGACCCACTATTGCTCTGTGTTAATAAAAACCATAAGAGTCATTTTGACATGAATGCTTTAGAACTCTCAAAATTGCTTGAGCTGAGTATGGCTTTATCGAAGCACGTAGTTGGTCAGGATAGTGCTGCACTCAAGCAATATTCAAAAACGCTGATCTTTTCATTGAATCAATGCGTCACCGCAGACGCCATAGCGGTTTTATCCGGCGATAAACAAGCGCTGACTATTCTAGCCAGTAATGGCTTGAGTGAAGATGCTATAGGGAGGCGCTTTTTACTAAAGCAGCAGCCGCGCCTCAACGCGATCGTTGCGGCAGACGGCATAGTCAGCTTTGCTCATGATAGCACTCACCCAGATCCTTATGATGGCTTACTATTGGCGCAAGAGAATAGGCTACCCGTACATGCTTGCATGGGGTTTAAGTTGATGTTACCCAATAATATATTGGTAGTGACGTTCGACAGTCTCAGACCAGAGAGTTTCCAATCATATTCAGATACCTATTTGAATATGCTGAGCAATATAGTGTTATATCAAACTCAACGTGTGCAAGAGTCGATTACGTTTTACAATCAAGCCCGTGCGCACACGACTATTCAACCTCCAAAGATGGAAAAAAAACACGCGTTGGTGGGTGAAAGTGTGAGCATGCAGACACTGAAAGCAGAAGTAGAGCTGGTGGCGAGCTCGGACTTCAATGTATTAATACAAGGTGATACGGGCACAGGAAAAGAGCTAGTCGCAAAACACGTACATCAGCTTTCTGCAAGGGCGGATAAGCCCTTTGTTCAAATTAACTGCGCGGCGTTACCTGATACGATTGCCGAAAGTGAACTTTTTGGTCATGTCAAAGGCGCATTTACAGGAGCAGATAAAGACCGTTTAGGTAAATTTTTGATGGCAGATGGCGGTACTTTGTTTTTAGATGAAGTGGGTGAGTTAAGCCTGTTACTCCAGAGCAAGCTACTGCGAGCTTTACAAAGTGGTGAAGTTCAAGCAGTTGGTGCTGACGAGATCCGCGTGGTAAATGTAAGGGTAGTAGCCGCGACTAATCGAGACTTACAACACGAAATTAAGCAAGGCAAGTTTAGGGCTGATTTATACCATCGACTCTGTGTTTATCCTTTACATGTGCCAACATTGACAGAGCGGCTAGACGATATACCGCTTTTGGTAGGCTTTTTCCTTGAGCAGTTGCGAGCGACGTTAAATGTAAAACAAGTTGTCATGGACAAATTAACGCTAACTAAACTGTTGCAACATGATTGGCCGGGAAATGTCAGGGAGCTAGAGCATTGTATTAGTCGCGCGGCACTCAAAGCCAAGCATCAACAGTGGCAGGCAGACATCATAGAGATCCAGCAAATTGATATACCTATTAAGTCAACCTCCGAAATGTCTGCATCATTGATATCGGGTACTCCTCGTTCAAAACACCAAGTCAGCATGAAATCTGCTGTCGAGGGGTTGCAAAAGCAGCTCATTATTGACGCGATGGAACAGAATAAGATGAACTGGTCAGCGGCAGCCCGTCAACTGGAGCTTGATAGAGCGAATTTAGTGAGACTTGCAAAACGTCTTGGGGTTGATTTGAAAAAGCAGTTTGGTTGACCATCTGCTGATTATTTCTAGCTATTCAGACGGAACTCTAAGCTTAATAAAAATTGTTATTAATACTCTTATAAGTTGTTTATTTTAAAAGAGTATATTAAGAAAATTGTTATTTTTATTTAATCTTGCCAAGAACAAATATTGAACTAGTGTTATAAAGCGTCAACTGACATTTTAGGGGGCCCTATGCAGGGTAACAAACAAGTTTTAACAGCGCTAAATCAAGTGCTGACGCTAGAATTAACATCGATTAACCAGTTTTTTTTACATGCAAGAATGTACAAAAACTGGGGCTTAGAAGAGCTCAATGAAAAAGCATATAAAAAGTCTATCAAAGATATGAAGCAAGCGGATGATTTGATCGAACGCATTTTGTTCCTTGAAGGGTTACCAAATTTACAGCACCTAGAAAAGCTTCGGATCGGTGAACATTGCGAAGAAATGATGGCTTGCGATTTAGCTTTTGAACTTGACCAGCTACCAGTGCTGCGTGAAGCCATCGCGCTTTGTGAAAATGAGCAAGATTATGTTAGTAGGGAGCTACTTGAGGCAATTCTTGAATATGAAGAGGACTATGTTGATTGGCTCGAGACACAACATTTCTTAATTAAAAATACTGGCATCGAAAACTATCTGCAGTCGCAGATTGAGGGGTAAGTTATGCAAGGTAATTTAACTATCATTGACTTGCTAAACAAGCAGCTAACATTAGAGCTTTCTTCAATGGATCAGTATCTTGCCCATTCAAAAATGTATGAGGATTGGGGACTGGATAAGTTACACCAAAAGTTAGCTCATGAATACGAGGAAGAGTTGGATCACGCAAAGCGTATTACTGAAAGAATTTTATTTCTTGAAGGGACGCCAGATACTGCATCCCGAGCTCCTATTCATATTGGAAGTGACGTCAAAGAGATGTTAGAGAATGACCTCGCCGCTGAGGTTTTGGTCAAAGATCATCTCAAAAAAGTTATCGCGGTATGTGAGCAAGAGCAAGATTATGTTACTAGAGTAATGCTAGAAAGTCTCTTAGATGACACCGAAATGGATCATATATATTGGCTTGAACAGCACATTAATTTGATAAAACTTATCGGCTTACCCAATTACATTCAGAGCCAGTTATCTAAAAGTTCTGAATGATCCCAGCCACCGCATCAAAAATTTGATGCGGTTTTTCTACTTTTGGAGCCAAGGCTAGTCGGAGTTTTTTAGCGTTTACTGCATTGAATTGGGTTTGATAAGAAGATGATTTAATATGACTTTCAACGCAAAGAGCGAACTCCCTTCTTTTGTTCAATTCAGGTTACTCACAAAATCACCATATTACGACTTTGCTGCTGTACAGCACTTCGATAGTCATTATTGTGAGAGTATATTTGATCAGTATGATTATAATAAAAACAAGCAATCACAATGATCTGAGCTAAGATTTAAATATGTATTAGGTAAGAAGCACTTTGATGAAGAAATTACTCCTGTTTTTTTACTTTGTAAGCTCAATATGCGTTGCTTCAAATGGTGAAAAAGTGCTGCGCATTTATCATGATGCTGATTACTCTAACCTCAGTGAGTCAGCACAAGCAATAAGGATGGGCTTTTTAACCGCGCTTGATTCCGTTGATTATCAAATTCAGGGTTATCGCATCAAGCTGGTCGAGAAAGATCATCGAGGAAATAGCAACAGAAGCCTTTTGCATTTTAAACAGTTTTTAAAAGATAAACAGGCATTGCTTATGCTGGGGGGAGTGCATTCTCCTCCTTATATTAAATTCAGAGACTTCATTAACCAAAACGAAGTACTATTACTGGTTCCCTGGGCTGCGGGAGGGCCTATTACACGCTATCCCAGTGAACAAAATTGGGTTTTCAGGTTGTCAGTCGATGACACAAAAGCAGGAAAAGTTCTGATTAACTATGCCAAGGATAACAATTGTACAGCCCCGCATTTGTTGCTAGAAGACACCGCTTGGGGTCGCTCCAATTACGATACGCTTCTGGAAGAGTTTAAAAGACGCAAGCCTAACAATGTGTTGCCTGTTTCATGGTTTAATTGGTCAACCAAAGAAAATGAAGCGCGTATCATCATCAGGAATATTATTGAAAGTGATCCGCAATGTGTAATTTTTGTAGGTAATGCGATAGAGGGGGGCGAGTTTGTTAAAGCGATGGCCAGTATCGATAAAGCATTAAGGTTGCCTATCGTAAGTCATTGGGGGATCACCGCGGGGAGCTTTTTTGATATCGCGGGAGAGTTGCTTGCCTCTGATGTATCTCTAGCGGTATTACAAAGCTGTTTTTCTTTTGAAAACAAACCTCTCACCACTTATGCTAAACAGGTATTTAATCGTGCAAGCGCTCTTTTTCCAAAAGCCTTTGCTCAAGATGGATATGTAAAAGCAACGCCTGGCTTTGCTCATGGCTATGATCTTGGCAAACTATTGATAGCAGCTGCTAAGCAAGTCACCCTAACGGATTCTATGGCTGATAACCGCAAGCAGCTGAAACGGGCATTTGAAAGTCTAGATATACCTATACAAGGTTTGGTTAAATCTTATCGACAACCATTTACTCGTTGGAGTGAACAAAATGATTCGGCACACGAAGCGCTGACGGAAAATGATCTTTGTATGGGCCAATATCAGAGCGATGGTAGTATCAAATTGCTCCTAAGCGATCTGGAGCTGCATTGAATAGTAGTAAATTTGCTTTAACGAGCAACCGAGCATTCTATGCTTTTTTGAGTCTGACTGTACTGGTGTCACTCTTGCTAAGTGCGTCATTCATGAGCTTACGGGCAAACGTAATAGTCGAAGACCTTGTTCGAGAGACTAATGAAACACAAGCTCACTTGGCGGTAAATAATCTTACGCAATATCTAGAGAGTCGAAAGCAGGTATTAACAGATCTGTCGTCAAATCCAATTATCGTTAACGGCGCAATGGGCACTGGATTATCCGGAGCTAAGCTACAAGACTTTTTACGTAATTTCCAAATTATTGGTAAAGAAGAAAAATTAATGGTGATTAATGTATTGGGAGAAGTTGTATACGCCAATTTTAATTATCATGAGGTGCTAGATCAACAACCTCAATGGCTCGAAAAAATCATCAACGCAGATATCGGAAGCGCAATTGATTTGACCGCCGTCCAAAATCAACACTACTTTACTATTGCTGTGCCCATCTACTACAACGGATTTGCTGAAGGGGCGCTGATTGGAGAGTTTTCAACAAGTCTTGAAACCTTGTTATCAGTGTCAATGGATAATGAGTTTCATAGCATTTCATTGCAAGGTCGTTGGGTTGACTTTTCTGATGTAAAAAATCTCGATGATTTTTTTAGTATTCGTACCCTGGCAATCGGAAGTACGGGGCTTCAGCTTGATTATAGGTTAAGCAAGCAACTTGTCACAAACGAAGTGAAAGGGTTTGTCTGGGATCTTATAGGCGCTATTGCGTTTGGCCTGCTTTTGGCATTCGCTTTGCTATTTATTTTTGGTAAGCAGTTGCTACTCAATCCATTTAAAAAACTCGAAGAATCAAAACAAACACTACAACGAAGTGAAGAAAGGTTTAAGCTCGCGATTATAGGAAGTGATGATGGACTTTGGGATTGGGACTTAGAACGTGAACTTGTATTTTACTCAGATAGATTTAAATCTTTGCTGGGGTTTTCGGTGGATACGCAAGGGTTATTCCGAGCACACATCTCAAGCTTATTTGACCGCGTACATCCAGAAGACCTAGTTAACCTTGAGAATTCGATTAAATATCACATGACAGAAGAGGAGCCTTTTGGCGTAGAGTGCCGCATCAAAACGAGACAAAATAACTATCGTTACTATTGGCTCAAAGGAGCCGCAGCGTTAAAAAATGGGCATGCAAAACGCATTGTTGGCTCTCTTTCTGACATTACCCAACAAAAGCTTCATCAAGAGGCACTAAAAAAAGCAAAAGAGCAGAATGATTTACTAGCTCAAGCAATTGAGTGTGCCAATGTCGGGATAACGATAGCAGATGCTAGTAAGTCTGAGTTACCCATCGTGTTTATAAATGAAGCATTTACACAAATCACGGGATATGGTGATGAGGTACTGGGGGAAAACTGTCGTTTTCTTCAAGGTAAAAATACGCAACAAGGTGCGATAGAAAAGATAAGACAAGCTATTCATAAACGTGAGTTTATAAAGGTAGATTTGATTAACTACACAAAATCGGGTCAGCAGTTTTGGAATAGTCTTCAGATTTCACCTGTATTCAATGACCAAAAGCAGTTAACTGCGTTTGTTGGTATCCAACAAAATATTTCCACAGCGGTTGCAGCAAAAAAAGAGTTGGAGCAAGCGAAGCTACAAGCTGAACAAGCAGCAAAAGCCAAAAGCGAATTCTTAGCGTCGATGAGCCACGAGATTAGGACGCCAATGAATGGTGTAATCGGCATGCTTAGCCTTTTGGAGGATGAAGCGTTAACTGATGCGCAATTACACAAAGTTGGCTTAGCTATGAGCAGTGCTGGGTCGTTATTAAATCTTATTAACGATATTTTAGATTTTTCTAAAATTGAAGCTGGGAAGCTAGACCTGGAGTGGCTAGATTTTGATGTTAGAGCACTGCTTGGAGAGTTAGTTGAGTCCGTAGCCTTACAAGCACAGAAGAAGGGACTAGAGTTAATTCTAGACACTACCACTCTAGAAAAGCCCTTGGTAAAAGGAGATCCAAGTCGATTAAGGCAAATTATCATCAATTTGTTAAGCAATGCCATTAAGTTTACTGAAAAAGGTGAAATTGTAATTCGTGCTTGGTTTTCAGAAATAGAATCACAACTTGTTTTTCACTGTGCAGTGGAGGATACCGGAATAGGGATCCCATCAGATAAAGTGGACAGACTTTTTACAAAGTTCTCTCAGGTGGACGCATCTACAACAAGGAAATATGGCGGAACAGGGCTTGGATTGGCTATTGTTAAACAATTATGCGAATTAATGGGTGGGGATATCGAAATTGATAGCACATACAAGCCTGGAAGCCGTTTTGTTTTTTTTGTGAGACTCACTCCCAGCGATAATACGCTCTTTGAGGCTCCTTTAGTTAATCTAGAAGGCGTTAAAATATTGCTAGTAGATGATAACTTGTCGACTCTAGAGGCACTTGAATCTCAACTAAAACATTGGGGCGCGAATGTTTACAAGGCAAGCTCTGGAATACAAGCATTATCACTATGCGAAGCTGAATATCAAAAAGATAGGCATGCTTTTGATATAGCGTTACTTGATATGACGCTAAGAGGAATGTCTGGTGAACAGTTAGGTGCAGCACTAAAGGCTGATAAGCGCTTCCAAGCCATAAAACTTATTATGATGACCCAAATGGGTGCGAAAGGTGATGGTCAGTTTTATGCTGGGCAGGGGTATTCTGGTTATTTTCCGAAACCCGCCACAACAAAAGATTTATTTGATGCGTTAACGATAGTCGCCGAAGATGGGGAAGCTTTGGCGAACGCGAGACCTCTGGTTACTAGTCATTATCTAAAACTTGTGAGGCAAGGACAAGAATTAAAGGTCGAGTGGCCAACGCCATGTCGGCTCCTCCTTGTTGAAGATAACAAAGTTAATCAAGTAGTTGCTTTGAGTATGTTAAAAAAACTCGGAATAGAGCATATCACAGTGGCAGAAAATGGCTTGTTAGCTATTGAACATTTGAAAAGTCACCAAAAGCAATGTCAATTTGAGTTAGTTTTAATGGATTGTCAAATGCCAGAAATGGATGGCTACAGAGCAACTGAGTTGATCCGTGAAGGAGAAGCGGGAGATATTTACAGGGACATTAAAGTGATAGCGATGACCGCGAACGCAATGTCGGGAGACCGAGAAAAGTGCCTAAACTCTGGAATGAATGACTACCTTAGTAAGCCAATCTCTGAGGAGTCACTCAGTGCAAAGCTGCAATATTGGCTGTATGGTAGCGCGAGTGTGGCCAATGATGATAGTGGGGGAGGAGCATAAAACAGAGGCACACTTTATACCAATTTGACTTAATACTTGCTCAATTTTAAGGAGTAACTCTGACGCTAACAGTGTTAAAAATTTCTTATTTAGAACAATTAAATTGCAAAATTTTGCCTTGCCTATATGGATGTAGGTACCTTAGCGAAAGCAGGACGCGGTAGCGGAGTTATCGACAAGGTTTTCTCGCCTCAAAATAGACCACTTAATTAAGAAAATTGGTATTACAATCTTGGCAGTCTTACTATTTCATGTTACTTTTACTGTATATATAAACAGTTTTTTGCCGCCTTTTGAGAAAAGAACTCCCCAACAAATACTACCTAAGTCATTTTAATGAGTTATTAGGTTATTTACAGTCAACTTGCCAATCTTTGTTGAGCGATAAACAGCACTCGCTATTACAACAATTACAGCGATTACCAGAAAATGAATTATGCTTGTTGGTTCGCTTTATGTCGCGCAAAACTCCTTTTATCGATATTCGTGAGTTGAACTATAAAGAAATAGCTGACATTGAGACTGTTTCGATCAATCTACGAAAGATGGGGTTGCTTCGACCTGGAGATATAGAAGAAATAAAAACGCTGCTGTCGTGCCAAACAAAACCGCAGTTGATACTGCTAGCCGAGGTAATGCAGCTTGAAGGGCAGCCAGCAAAATCTGCTAAGAAAGCAACTTGGATTGACCATTTGCTATGTGCTGCGGAACCTCAGAAGCTTATTCAGCAATCAAGTTTAGCAGCCTTCCTAACTCTTTCATTTTTGCATGATGTTGATTATTTTCTATTTTTATACTTTGGTAAGTTAGGTTATAGCTTGGGACATTTTTCGATGCGAGACCTAGGCGTAATGCAGACCCGTACGGATACTCAGGTGTATCATGCTCATTTTGAACATCGCAGTGAAGCCACGAGTGCTTTTTATTATGCAGCTGAGCGTCGTACATTGGAAGATAAGACACCAGAAGAGTTAATCCAACAAAGCCAAAGAATAGCTTCACACCAAGTACCAGAAGTGATTGGCTCATACGCAGAAGCTGAATTTTCTAAATATGTTTTGTTACTAGCTCAAAAGCTTGGGGTAGAAAGCCCCATTTATGCTGAGCTATTAGAGGTAAGTGGACACCCCAAAGCAGAAGAAGTTCTGATCCGGTTTTTGTATAAATCTGGTAATGAAGAACTTGCGCGACAGAGATTGGAAAAGGTCATTGAAGGTCAACATGATGAAACGTTGATGATATTTGCTGAGGACTTCTACGAGCGAAAGTTTAATAAAAAGCGCACTTCTATTTTAACCGACATGCTCAGAGCGAGCCCGCCACCGATTTCGATTGAAGAGGCATATAAAGGGCAAACTGAAGCAGGAGTTATCGCGCATTACAAACGTCAAGGGATAAATGCGTATCATGTGGAAAATAAGTTGTGGCTCTCTTTGTTTGGACTAACGTTTTGGCAGGAGTTATACCGTCACCCCAAGAATATAATGGCGAATGAATTTTCAAAAACGCCCTCGATATTAAAAGAAAACCGTTTTTATGAAGTGCTTGAAGCCGAGATCGATGAGCGGCTTGCTAAGCTGAGCGACGCTCAAGTCTGGCGGATGTGGCTGCTCAAACAAATGAGTGAGCATTACGCAGAACCTAATCGTTTGTTTCACTGGCATGAAAAACTACTCGAACCAATTGAAATGTTATTAAAACATATACCGGTTAGTAGCTTAAAAAAAGTCCTTCAAATGATGTGTAAAAACTTTAATTCGATGCGCTCTGGCTTCCCTGATTTAATGGTGATCGATCAACAATCACGCATGCGGTTTGAGGAAATAAAGGCGCCGGGTGACAGTTTGAGTCGTAGCCAGCTGGTGAATATCTCCAAGTTATTAAACTGTGGCATACCAACAGCAATCAAAACAGTGAAATGGCAAATCACGCCAGATCAACCCTATGTGGTTGTCGATGTTGAGACGACTGGCGGAAATAAAGATTTTGATCGAATTACAGAGATAGCATTAGTTAAAGTCATTAATGGCGAGATAGTTGACAAATGGCAGTCACTTATCAATCCGATGAGACGTATTCCTCAAAGAATTACGGAGTTAACAGGTATTACACAGTCGATGGTAACTGAGGCTCCGAGGTTCGCTGAAGTGATTGATAAGGTAGAGCAATTTTGTTTGGGTGCTATTTTTGTCGCGCACAATGTTAACTTTGATTATGGTTTTGTAAAACACGAGTTTTTGCGCGCGAATGTTGATTTCTACCGCGCTAAGCTTTGCACTGTAACACTTGCGAGGCAACTAATACCTGGTTTACATTCATACGCACTTGCCCCATTATCAAAGTCATTAGGTGTAAGCCTAAAAGACCACCATAGAGCGATGGCTGACGCTTTAGCGGCCGCAGAAATTTTTATACATATCAATCAGCTTAGGTTAGCACGATAATGTCGATAACTCGGCTGGTACACCATCAATTGGCATTATTTTGGGGAATAGCGGTATGGCTTGGGGCTTTATGTGTCAGTCAGCTTCCTTGGCATGTAATTTTCACGATAGCAATACTTGTGTTTAATAACCTTTGTATTTTCATTTTATTCTGGTGGGACAAGCGTTCTTCAACACTCGCACATTCTCGTGTAGCAGAGAAAAATCTACTGTTGGCAGGGTTACTAGGTTTGAATATCGCAACACCTATAGCCATGTTTGTTCTCAAACATAAAACGATTAAACCAAGCTTCAATTTTAAACTGCTAGCGGTACTGTTTTTTCAATCTTTGGTCTTTGGAGTGTTATTCGTTAATCTATTTATCTTGCGCTAAATAGCGGTTTTTAGCATTTTGTGTTGAAAATTTTTAGTATATGGCTAATTATCAATACACTGAATAGGTGTTAAATAGAGAATAATAATGAGTAAACTTGAAATACTTTTGAGTCAGTATGGTAAGTACCATCGCAGTAGAAAGAATATATTAACCCATTTTTTTGGTATACCCTTAATTGTGCTTGCCATTGTCGGCCTCACTTTTGTACCGTTATGGCAAGTTTCAGGGATCACCATCACACTTTCTGCGCTTCTTGGCGTAATGCTGTGCCTATACTACCTTTTTCTATCCCCTTTATTTGCGCTAATGATGAGTATTGTTATTGCTGGATTTTACTACACCGTATTTATCGTCAATCCAATGCTTATCGAAGCTGAGATAGCAACAACATTGTTTTGGGCCGGTATGTTCTTTGTTGGATGGGTATTACAGTTTATTGGTCATTACTTTGAAGGAAAGAAGCCTGCATTTGTTGATGATCTGATTGGCTTAGCGATAGGGCCATTGTTTGTGTTGGTTGAATTTTTGTTTTTACTTGGTCTATTCAAAGAATTGGAAAATACCATTATTAACAATGCGGGAGGATACAAGTAAATGAGATTGTACTCTCTTCGCTACTATTACCGACAATAGTTGCGTTACACCATGAAACTAAAAGCTTTACCCTAACCACGTTAGCATTTTTTATTTGAAACAACCAAATATCCTAAGCTTTGGATTATTAGTGCCTTCCTAGTAGTCGGTTCAAGTGAAAACTGCCAAGCTATTGGCGTGTACATTCGCCCTGCCTACGGGCGTAGATATTTTAGCGAAAGCAGGGCGCGGTGGCAGCGAAGTTATCTACGAGATTTCGCCTACAAGTAGATTAGTCAAGCAAATTGACATTGAACTTAGTGGTTTAGCCTAAAGTCGGCTGAGTAAAATCCCTTTTCACTCAGCTAGCAGTATGGGTGAATATGTGGCTCCTAGTTGCAATGCTGAGAATAGAATTATTGCAACATTTATCAGGAAGAAAGTAGCTTATACCAATTTTCTTAATTAAGTAGTCCATTTTGAGGCGAGAAAATCTTATTGATAACCCCGCTACCGCGTCCTGCTATCACCAAGGTACCCACCTCCGTGTAGGCAAGGCAAAAATTTTGCTATTTCGTTGTTCTAAATAAGAAGTTTTTACCGCTGTTAGCGTCAGACTTACTCCTTCAAATTGAGCAAGTATTAAGTCAAATTGGTATTATATCGTCATCCGAGTTTCTAGCTTAGAGCCTTTTATTATGGTGATATCTTGGCAATTTAGCCTTACACGACCACAGCGTGTTTCTAGTAAAAATGAGGCTTCAGGATAGTCATCACCTCCTGAATCAACAAACTGCTTTCGAGCACGATGCACCATGATATTCATATGATTAGTCTGAACGCCTAATGCTTTGGCTAAATCATCGCGATACATCCAGCCTTGAACATCCGATTCTAGACCTGCATCTTTGTCTTGAATTCGAGCTCTAGCGAGCAATAACAACAAGTAGTGATGACTTCTTACACCCAGATCTAGATGTTTGTGGTCTATGTTTAAGGATAACTGTGTATCCTCCTCATCTTGACTAACATTAAACTCAAGTGCCATGGGCTTAGCTGCTTTTTGACACTCCAAATGTTTGGTCACTGCAATGGTCGTAGCGGAAAAAAACATCCACTGATCATTCATTAACGAAATAATACTACCATCGATAAGCGCTTGACGATCTGATGTGTTTAAATCTTCTAAGAACCAATAACTGAGTAATTTATCATAGTAAATGATATGTTTTGGCTCATCTTCACTCGGAAGAAGTAACTGATTAGTGACTTCTATCACTTTTTGGTTGTTAGACTGAGAGACTAAGTATTGGCATTCGGTTTGTAAATTTGCTGCCACAAAAGAGTTTTGACCTGGCGCTGCAAAGTCAATTTTGTCATTTTCAAAGAGTTGATAGGGTAAATTTTTATCAAGTTTTTTATCATTGATCCAAATACCGTTGGTGCTCACATCTCTGATAAACCATTTGTTCTCATTGAGTTCAATAATGGCATGGTGTCGTGAAACTCCAGGCTTGTCTATCAGAGTATCTACACTGTATTTATAGCGACCGATAGTGTGGTAGCTTTTAAGATAGACTCTTTCGAGTTTCTGTTCGTCGATTAAATAAGCCATAGTTAGTTCCGTATAACTTTGATGAAAATTTCATGCTTGTCGCATTTTACCATATTTAACTCAGCAGAGACTGCATTTGGGTTATAAGAGGTATAAGTGCCGAGCAGCATACAATCTTATTCCCTTCTACTCAATAATAAAGACCCACGAGGTGGGTCTCGTTGAGGGAAGATTTAACCAGTACTTTAATACTGGAGTGGCCCAACTTGGCATAACAGTTGTTTTAGTTTGATGCGAAACCCAATAGGTCAGGCCGTTTGTCTGTAGGGTGATAAATCCTAGTCAACACTAACAGTCTAAGAGGTTTATGAAAATTAAGCCATTACACAGCATTACACTTAAGTTACTGCCTTGTTGGGCATATCAGCTTGAATTAATTTCTGACATAAACCATAGTTAATGAAGAGACCAACATAAAAGCAGTTGCACAAATTTTGTAATGTTTGTAGAGCGATAGGTATCAATACCTCACCCAAACCTAATGAGATCTAACTTCGGTTTTAGCGTCGGCTCTTCCTTTTTTATTATCACGTTTTTGAATGATGACATACGTACTAATCGTAGCGTCTCCAGACATGCTAGGAGTATATCATGGGCCAATACAAAGCGCTGAAAACAATAAAATTACAAGGAGAGTTTCCACTCTGTGATCATTTTGATTCAGAGCCACTAAGTTTAGACAGCACTGCTCTAAAAGTAGTGACCGACTTTACTCGAAGGCAACCGCAAGTAATATCAAAAGATGTGGATATAGATCATGCGTTATACATGATGAAAAACGGCCACGTACGTTCAAAGTTGGTTGTTGATGATGACGATAACTTTCTTGGTGTGGTTAATTGCCGTGATCTTTCAGGGCGTAAAGTATTGAGCGTAGCACAAAGGAAGCAAATACCAAGAGAAGAAGTTTGCGTCGAGGATGTGATGACAACAAAGGATGATCTTCATGCTGTTTCTTATGATGTTGTGGCTAAAAGTACAATCGGTGACGTGCTAGAGACGCTACAACAGTTAGGTTTACAGCACGTGCTGTTGTCAGGAGCTGATGGGTTGAGAGGTATGGTTTCTGCCAGCGACATCGCAAGAGCACTCCATATACCTGTTAGTATTTTACAAAAACCAACCTCATTTAAAGAAATTTTCGATGTGATCAGTGGACGTGAAGATTTTACTAATTAAGCAAAAATATAGATGATTAGTGAGGAAACTCATTAATCATCCAAAGGCTAGGTTTGCAGGCTTTTCGTTTTACAAAAGCGAGTTAGGTAATTAGGTACTGCAAAAAGCCCCAGCAAAAGCTTAATATGAGGGTCGGGAGTTGCTTTGTAAGAATTTTAGCGCCCCACAAATTGCGGCTACTTGACCGACTATGCAGCTTTCTGGCGTCGCATTTTTACCATCTGGGTACACTTCGGTTGTCGTGACGTAAGGTGCATTTGTCATCCCCATACATAACCCCAGTGCTGTCCCATCATAATTTATTACACCAAATTGCTCTATTGGTACACCAATCAACTGGTTGTTAATATCTGAAGGGGCTATTTGGGTGACTGCTTTGACCTCTTCGATGACACACTTTTGAAACTCTGCCGCTGGTTTTTGAGTGTGACCGACTAAATAAAAACCATCAGGAATGTTCCAGTTGTGATTTTCTTTGCCATCTCTTGCTGCTAGAGCTGGTCGAAATTCTGAGTTATCAGAGTCCGTCGTTTCATGTAAATCAATGTGGCATAAGATGTTATTTGATTTTTGCAGTACAAATTGAGTAGCTAATGCAGACTCTTGTGCTGGACTATTATCATAAAATGAACGATTGGGATCGATAGCGTCAGGATTCCAGCGGTTAATTGTTTCGTAACCCCAAGGACTAAGGCATGGTAGAATAATAAAGTTATATTGTTCCTCATACTTCTTAGCTTGAGTGCTAGCAAAGTCAAGCGCGCCATGTACTCCACTTGTCTCGTATCCGTGTACGCCACCGGTGACCAAAACTGTTGGGTTGTTTTCGTTCCAGTGCGAAGTAGTAAGGGCGTATAAAGTGTAATCTTGGGTTTGGTAATGTAATTGACCATACTCTGTTGTTTCAAAAGCATGTTTTAATTGCTCAATTTGAGAAACTACTTCATCATTATAGGAACGTTTTACGGACTGGCGTTCAAGCCATTGCTGTTTCTCTGTTTTGCCCCAAGGTACACCTGGTGTACCTATCGGATATTGTCTTTGCATGCTAACCTCTTTAAAGTTTGCATCATCATACGCAATAGCTTGTTTGTAACGCAACCCCAACTACCAGCGTTTGAAACTGTCTTAGATTAGAAGTAGCCAAGTACTTTTAAACTGCGCTGTTGCGCTTGGCTCGGTTTAAACGACCAAAGCCTTAGCGTCCTGTTAGCCATATGGAGCTTGGTATAACTAAACCAAAGTATGCGTTCAACCGAAATTTTTTCTACTTCTTCAGCGGGTATGTAGTATTTTTGACCAAATAGGGTTTGATAAGCTACTCCTTGATTACAAACAATCACTCTGCTTTGACCACTGAAAATAGCCCAAACCCCGACGATGATATAAAAGATGATGGCTGCTGATAGTGCCATTTGTGCAAAAGAAAACATGTAGATGCTGTCAGATATGAGCAACGCATCTAATGCAACTAAGCCGAGGGCAAAAACAGACAGGGAAATAAAAAATGAGAGGTTCATTCCTAGTTTTAACTCTTTCACAATTGTTCCTATTTACTTCTATTAATCAAAGAGCGTGCAAATTATTGCAACAAGATGAATCAATTGTGGAGGCTAGGAACTTTTCTATCTAATTCATTCTTTACTATGATAGGTGCGGTTATTTTTGGTTAATTAGTATGGTTAACATTCCGAGGAGTTGTAATGTGGTAAATAGTCGCCATATCGTCTGTAATTTAATATGTGATATTTTTAATATGACAAATACTAAAAGTTAGCATATTGTTTAAGTCTATGTGGGTTACTTTTAGTCTTGAAATACCTATTTTGGTATTTTGCATTAAAAAGGTTAAGGAAAAATTATGAAATTTGAACAACTACTAAATCACTTTGACACTGGTATTTGTGTTGATCAAATGCAAAAAGAGGCGCTTATCGACATCGCAATATTGTTCATTGGAGTAGATGGAGTGATATGCGAAAGCGAGAAACATATTGTCAGAAAGTGGGCAAAAAGTTTGCAATGGAATTCCGCGATAGATTTGGATAGTTATATAGAGGACAGCTTATCAAAATCTGTCGTTGCGATAAAAAACAATGATATTGAGGCTTATGTGCAACATCGTATGAATAACATTGTGGATGAGCCGATGAGAAAATTAGCAAAAGATCTCGCTATACGCGTGATTGAAGCTGACGGTAACGTCAAGCAAGCTGAAAAAGAAGCATTAGCCATTCTTGAAGCTGAGCTATGATAGCTTATACGCCATCATTTAAGCAAAATAGAGTGAACCAAGGCACTTTTATGGTGGTTCACTCGATACTTGATACTCAAAGTAAGTCAAAAAGCTCCTCTCTGTGAGATTTTGAATAGAAATCTAGGTTTACTAGTTTATATGTGAATATTTAGACCTTACCTGATAACCCTTTAGGGTAAATTATTAAGTTTTTGAAAACTGTTGGATCAACCCAGTTTGTTGTTCAATTTGCGCAAGTAACTCCTTACTTAACTCAAAAGATCTGTCTCCATGTTCAGTACCTTTTTCAGCCAATGTGGTTACGCTCTCGACGTTAATACTGATTTGCTTAGCAACACAGCTTTGCTGTTCAATAGCTGCAGCTACACTGCGATTTAGATCCGCCAAGCGGATAACATAGCTCTGAATTGTGTCCAGACTAGAGCCATTGTTCATCGCTAGGTTGACACTTTGGCTCGACAGATTATTACTTTTTTGAACTGATTCGACTGCAGAATTTGAAATCTCGTTCAGTTCTTGTAGTAATTGAGTTATTTCTTCTGTGGAAGACTGGGTTCTTTGTGCCAAAGTGCGAACCTCATCGGCAACTACTGAAAACCCTTTACCGTGATCACCTGCTCGTGCAGCCTCAATAGCGGCGTTCAGCGCCAACAAGTTGGTTTGGTCAGCTATTGAATTGATGACACCGAGAATATTTTGTATTTTGTCGTTTCCCGATACTAAGCGGTTAACTGCATTATTTACTTCCATTAGGTGGGTATCAAGATAATGAATTGAATCTATTACATCTTTGACTGCTGATTTCCCCAGTCCTGCTTGCTGTTCAGACTTTGAGGCTGTATCGGCTGCATGATTTACATTTTCAGAGAGTTCATCAATCGTCTGTGAGAACTCACCCATGCACGTTACCATCTCTTTTGTTTCTGTAGTCTGTTGTTTTAGTAACTCAGATACAAATTGGCCACTTTTTGTAGTGAGGCGAGCATTCTCACTCACTTGTATTGATACATCATTTACGCGTCCGACTACGGCGGCAATCTTGGCCTTTTGCATTTCAAAGGCAAGCATAATATCTGCAACCCTATCTTTCGAACCACCATATATCGTCGACATAATATCATTATCAAAAATACACTTTGCTTGGGCAAGAACACGGACATATTTGGCCCTAAAATTAAGTGTAAGCAGAGTAACTATTAGTAATAAAAAAGCAGGAAATAGTGTAAACCAGTGACTATTAAATACGGGCGTTAGGGCAAGTGAAAGGATGGTTGCGACTAACAAGTATAAGATAATTAATGTACTGTCAAACCTGTAAATTTTGGATTTATTATCAAGAGTTTTATAGGCGCTCTGTGCTCGCGCTACCACCTCAGGACTTGGTGCTGTCCTCACAGACTGATATTCAACAATTTCTCCCTTAGTGTCTCTTATTGGTGTAACAAACGCGTTGACCCAATAATAATCACCATTTTTCGCTAAATTTTTAACTGGACCCATCCAAGAGTCACCACGTTGAATAGTAGACCACATATTCTTAAAAGCAGCTTTTGGCATATCTTTATTTCGAACTAAATTATGTGGCTGGCCTAACATTTCCCCAATGGTATATCCGGCAACTTCGCAAAAAGACTGATTTGCATAAGTAATACGACTATCCAAGTCTGTTGTTGAAAGTAAAATACTATGCTTATCCAACTTTATTTCCCTACCTACTATTTTTGGCATTATTGTTTATCTCGGTAGCTTAAGACTGGAGAAATATAAATCTAAGACTTTATAGTCAGAAGTATTTTTTACAAAAGTGGGATACTAAAGCGATGTTCTATGATTGAGATCATTATTTGGTAAGTCACCTACAGCCAAGCAACATTGCGTCTGACAAATCAATAGCGGTCACTATAAATCATGTTAAGAGTTAACTTCAGAAGCCGTGAATCTCGGGGTTGAGCTTACACTCAATTTTCGCAGATTAAGTTAATAATTTTGAATCTAGATAGTCTACTCAATGAAGCTTTTTACGAGGAAACAATTTAGCCGAAGCAGGCTAAAATTATTGAGAACCATTCGCATTATTTTGGAGTGTTTGCTTAGTTGGCAATAACTATCAGTTAGACAAAGCTTCTGTAAAAACAACGGGCAGAAATGGTCAACATAAATTGTACCTTTACCAGTTACCCGTTGTTCAACAAAGTTCTATCGAGACATATTTTATGCTTTTGATAACACAGCGATAAAATATGCTGGAGAGTGCTCGAAGCTATTCAAGGATACCTTGAGTTGATAATCCTTATCTGTTTTTGTTTGTGAGTGGCCATGAGAAGTACTCTGATCATTTGAGATTTTTTCTGCGGAATAGTTAAACGCGCAACTAAAGCAGTTCTTTTCACTATAAGGACACTCAATACCAATAGCGAATTCATTTAATTCTTCTCCAGTTACGGGATCGTTGATGGTAAATGAAAACCCAGCTTGCGTGCCAATTAGAGCGCCTTCCTTTTTAGAAGTTGACACAAGCCCTGCAAATCTGCAAGAGTCATTAGGATCAGATTTATTTTCAACCATGCCCGGTATCAAACTCGTATAAACGAGACACTTACCATGTTTGTCATGTCGATGAAGGTACTTGATGTCTTCGCCAGTATTATTGACGACATAAAGAATACACTGTGCTGACTTATCAAAAAACCAAAGGATAGGGATCACAAGTGCAATAAATGTTGCGACTACGATGTCTAGGATTTCAGCTACTTCTTCACTATCAGCAAGTAGCTCATCAATCATTTCTTCCATTAACTGCTTGGTGAGCTTTCCCTCATCTTTAATGAGCTTTTTCTTCAGTTGTTCACACATTTTATTAGTAATTGCAGCGACTTCATGTTTAATAAAAACTGCAGTAACCTGCTGTGATGTAGGGTTTGGAGGAAGATCTTTAAGTGCAGCAGACAACGTGAGTAACTGCTTACAGCAGGTTTCTATTTCATCACCCTCTGCAGAATTCATCTTTTCAAACATTTCAGATGTGATGGCAATTGCACCCTGATTACTAGGTTGATCAGTAGAAGAAAGTGATAAGAGCATCTCATTTTGAACGTCATAGAGTTGTTCAGCCGTCTGTGCTTGCTCAAACTTTTCCGCCCAATTCGGAAATACGTTTTCAAAACTGGTTTTTAGGTCTGCAATAATGTTTTCATATACGCTCATGGTTTTTCCTTAATGACTTTGGTTAATATCATTTTTAGAATAGTTGAGCGTCTAAAAAATCGTAATTACACGTTGTTACAGGTTATTACAGTATCGATTGGTGTAAAAAATGCAAAAAGAAATAGGCTCTATTACTTTTTGGTATTTGAGGTAAGTTATAATAGATTTTCCTGAAATATTCTTAGTTTTCTGACGGGGTTTCTGTGCTTTTTTACCAAGATTCGGTCATAGCTATGACGGTATGCGATTGTTACGAGCGTCAAAATAAATAAGAACGAAAGCAATGTGTATGCACAGCTTAGGAAAGTGCTATAACTTATTGAACAGGGTAAGGAAAAGTTGGTCGGCATAGCAGGATTTGAACCTGCGACCCCTGACACCCCATGTTGCATAATGTGAAACTATTAAAGTCCAGTAAAAACAGTGTGTTATGTTTGTTTTAAGGGCTTTCTAAGCTGTGTTTTTTCATAAAATACGGTAACAAGCTCTAAATTAATTATATAAAAAACAGTATGTTATAAAGTCGTTTTTTTAAAACTACTGTATAATGGTACGCAATTAGTGTGGTTTTTTTGAGTCAGAAAACAAGGACGTTAAGAGAAATAAAAAGCCCACATTGACGTGGGCTTTGCATTAGTTTTTTTTGCCTGAATAGACTAAAGATTTACACTTAAAGGGGCTACTTCTACCCACTCAACATCATGAGTATCAGTGTAAATTCTCGTTGTATTTTCGTCAGCGTGAGCCATCCTTTGCGTTAGATTTTGCCCTGACGATTTAAGCGCTTTTGCAGATAACCTTCGTATTTCGTGGAATGTTGGACGTCGCTCTTTTGGTAGATGGTCGAACAACCCCAGCTGGTCACGAACATCTGAAAAACCACGACTGATGTTGTTGCTCGTCATCTGAAAGCGATGATCACAGTATTTCGAGATTTTATTATTCTTGATGGGTTTGCGTCTCACAATGTAAGGGCAAACAAGCCGATCTGTTTTTGATAAATCAATTGCTGTTTTTAACTCTGGCGTAATAGGGATTGCGACAAAGCTAGACTTCTTGTGCTGCGACTTATGGCGATGAATGTACATAGTGCCAAATGTCATCACGTTTTGTTTAGATATGTCACACCAAGTCTGCTTTGGCTCTTTAAACCACACGCAGCCGCATTCACCTTCTTTCGGCTTCATGAGTTTATGTTTAAGCCGGTGCAACTCTTTTACTGCGTGAGTTGATTGCAAGCAAATGCTCATGGCTACCTTTAACCAAAGCGGGGCTGCATCGTAAATCTTTAAGTAAGCATCTTTGTCTAAATCTGCACGGTCCTTTTTCTTTTCTTCGCGCTTAATCATCTTGAATTTTTTGCCAGAACTAGGGTGAATATCAACGCCTTGTTCATCCATCAAATAATCAAAATACTTATTTAAAAAGCTAAGCTTTCGGTTGTATACATTTTTCGACTTACCTGGTTCAACGCAGTAGTGATTTAAATAGTCAGTTGCGTGTTCTGAGGTTATTTCTTTACTCAATACATGACCAAATAGAACATTGAGGCGTTCAACATCTTTTACGAATGTGTTAAATGCATTCTCTCCCAGTTCTTCCTCCGATTTTACACGCCCAATTATTACTTTGCCCCAATCAATAAGAGGGCGGTTATACTTGTCTAATTTTGAGGCGAATATGCTTGCTGGGTCACGGTACATTTCGTTGTAACTTTGCGCTGCGTGGTACGCATCAATAAAAGAAGTTCCTTCAGGAAAGAAAACGTCTTTACCTTTCTCATTTCTAAAAAAGTAACGATCAACGCCTCTTACGGCTTTTTTGTGCAATCCTTCGGGCCACTCTTCGCGGCCCTGTACTCTTCGTCTTGGTGCCATAAATCACCTGTTTACCACTAAATGAGTGAGTAGTTGAGTATGCTTTCTATCTTCTGTAACTATAATTAAGTTTCTGCCACTCGGTAGCTCCTCAATTCGATGATTCTTTGGCAAGCCACCTTGAGTTTTCCATTGTCTAATCCATTTAGAAACTGCAGGCGCCTTAACTTTTCCATGACACACATTTTCTGCATACTCTCTTGGCGTATAAACTCTTTCAGATTGGTTTTTCATTAGCTCACCTTTTCAAGTGGAACAGCAAACACCGCTTGAGGGCCGTCTTCTGTCTCGTATATAGAGAGAAGGAAAGAGCCTTCGTAATCACAAATGGGGTTCCAATCGCTAATGTCTGGGTCGCCGTCACTAAAATAACGTTCAAACTGTTCGTTACTACATTCGTCTTCAAAGTGAATGAACTTAAGTCTATATCCCTGTTGAAGCGTGTAATCATTTGTCTCAGTTAAAGTGTTTCTTTCGTCCCATGTCTGCCAGTCGGGGTGGTCCCAGTAACCAAGTTCGTTTCGTGCAATCTCAACAGGTGCTAATGTCTTGGCTTTGGGCAGAGAATCAAGTAAAGCCTTTACCTCGGACCCGCCTCCAATACAATACTGGCGAATGGCTGATTCCATTCTGTGGGCAATTTCAGCAAATTGCCAAGCAGCACAATAAACCCAGTTATGATGGGTAAATGTTTCTGCTTCTTGTTCGGTCTTTGGTAAATATGAATGCTCGCCACGCAATCCCGCTTTAAGCGCTTCTGTTCTAAGTATGTCGTTAATCATATTTGGGGTCATGTTATCTCCTACCAAGGCACAAGGCCATTTGCTATACGTTGTTTATTCCATTTCTCTACTAAAATAGCAGCCTCAGCGTATTCATTTTTGTCTGGCTCGTCTTTACCTTTACACCAAGCTAGCTGTAACGCGGTGGCTGCTACCATGTCCATTACTGGTAACCTTGGTCGATTTTCTGTTTCAATTGGCTCGACAGGTTATTAACTAGGTTTGTTAGCTCGGTTGATGTTAGGATGAAATCAGCGATTAGCTTTTTAGCCATATCTTCTTTTGGGATGTCTGCATTCCGCTCTTTTATGATGTCCGAGTATTTGATTTGCTTAATTGCGCCAGAGGTTTCAAAAGTAAATCTAAGTTGCTCTGTCTTCATCGCTACTTTGGTAACAAAGCAATTACTGATAAGGTCTTGAACTTGTTGTGAGCTTAGTTCGTGATCCTTAAGAGTAACCTCTGAACTCTTTTCGTGGCCGTCACTGAACGTAGCATCTCCACCAAATTCAAAACCGTCTGGTGCCCAATGCTCTTTGATATGCTCAGTTAGCGCTAAATCCGTGGCAACGTCTGCGAAAGCTGGTGTAACTGGCAATGTTCCAAGAGATTTTCGAAGTAGGGCCAGCGTTTCTTCTGCTTTGTTAAAGCTTGAGGCATTTACGATAATTAACTCAGCTTTAGTGTCTATAAAGACATAAATATAAGACGACTTGACTAGTGCGCTAGGCAGCAAGGCGCTTAAGATGTTTTCTTTAAGATCGTCACGCACCTTCTTCTTAACAGGGCGGTTGTCTTCTTTCTCTATTATGCTGACCTTTTCTGCAACCATTTCATTTATGACTGCGGTAGGTAGTACTTTATCTTGTCTACGTGCCTTTAATAGTATTTTTCCATCTTCAAAGTGGGCTAGAGTGGTGCCGTATTTACCTAAAGCATTAACCCACCCAAATGAAGTTATATCTTGCGCTCCACAAGGCTTTGCTGCTTCGTGCTGTAACGCTTCTTCAAATTGCGTTTGCTCATAATTTGGTGTGTCTTTGTATTTGTATGCTATTGCGTTAGTGAAAAACATTGTACTTTCCTTAAATCAGTGAGCATGGCTGCGCCATTTCTCTAATGTAATTTGAATCAACTGGCACGAACTCATATCTAGGGCGGCCAGCTCTTGTTTTAATCGGGTTGCCACTTGCGTCAATCATTGGCTTTCGGCGCATGGGCATTAAATCTTTTAATTCATCTGTTTTTTTTGCTAATTCAATGAATTGGTACAATGAACTTGGAGTGCTCAATTCACCGCTTACGCATACGGGCTTAGCTTTGCTGTAGAGTTCTGTCGTTCTAGCTTCGACCGCTGCAATATGTTCTGATTGTGTTTTAGGTGCTTTATCACCGAATCGAGCCGCGACATCTTTCTCTGCTTTTGCTCTACATTTCTTTCTACTTACTCCGTATACGTAAAACATGGTTATCTCCTAGTAAACTCTAGAACGGTATGTCATCATCAAAATCTATGGGGGGTTCCATAGGATTTGATGGTGTGCCGGCTTGCTGTTGTCGAGGTGCAAAATTACCCTGTTGCTGTTGCTGTTGCTGTTGCTGTTGCTGTTGCGCTGGGCGTTGTCCATACTGTTGCTGCGGCGCTTGGCTGTATTGCTGGCCATAGGCGCCTTGATATTGGTTAGGGCTTTGCTGCTCACTGCGACCTCCAAGCATTTGCATTTGGCCGCCCATATCGACAACTATTTCAGTGGTGTATTTTTCTTGATCGCATTGGTCTACCCACTTACGCGTTTGTAAGCGGCCCTCGATATACACTTGGGAACCTTTGCGCAAATACTCACCCGCAACTTCCGCTAACTTGTTGAATAGCACCACACGGTGCCATTCTGTGCGCTCTTGCAATTGACCTGTGTTTTTGTCTTTCCAACTATCTGTAGTGGCAATGCTTATTTGTGCTACAGCGTTGCCGTTTGGCATATAGCGGACTTCAGGGTCTTTGCCCAAGTGCCCGACTAAAATCACTTTGTTTACACCTCTAGCCATTATTCTGCCTCTCTCTCGATTTTTTCACCGCACATAGGGCAAAACGTCATTGCTATGTTTACATGACCTTTGGTTTTGTTTTTATATAGCTCGCCGCATACTTTTTGCTTTTGATACTCATAGCGAACGGGCAGCATTACTTCACTTTTACCTGTGTCGAGTCTGAAAGATGAATTTTCCCATCGAGTCAAGAGGGAACTATCAAGGGCATTATTTGGAAGCCCCTTTTCAATATGGCTCGTTACGTTTGCAAGGGATTTACTTAGACAATCACAAGTCATGGCCTTTCCTTAATTCATTACTAAAAGTGTTGGTGCATATAGGGCAAGCACAATTGCAACTAGCGCTAGTACAAAGTGATTGCTACGTGTAAAGAGCTGGCCCACGAATGGGCGCTCGCTCTGACTTGGAGAATTAGGCTGCATTTAGTAAACCCTCTAGCGTTTTAATGACCTGTTCCGCTTCTTCTAGCTTGAAACAAACTTGGTCAAGTACAGGGCTTAGCTCTCTAACTTCATCGCTAGGCCATGATTGCATAGGCGTATATAGCATTGCGTTTTCTGGGAGCTCAGGTTTAAGGGTTGGAGCTTCGACTTTCGGTTGCAATGCTTCTAGCTGCTTTGCTTGCTCAAACATCATTTCCAGCAGTTGCATTGCTTGGTTTTTTGCGTCAGCGGCTTCTGTAAGATAATCACCATACTCACTTTCAAGAATTGGCAGTTCGCGCAAAGCTTCAAGTTTTCGCTCAATTTTTGCTGGTGTTTTGCCGATGCAATTTGACGCATAACTCTTAAGATTCATCAGGCTCTTTTGCGCGTTAAGTTCGGCTTGCTCTTTTTCAAATTTTTCACGCGCTTTAGTGTCTGAGAGCATCATCATTAAAGTATTGAGCGTTTGCTTTTTCGCTTCAATTGCTTCATGAATTAGGTCTTTGCTAAATATACCTGTATCAATTAGGTCTACGCTTTCAATCGTGTCCGCAATGTACTGAGCATCTTTGTTTTGACAGTCTGAAACGAAGTTACGAATCTGATTAATTTCGTTACGCTCTTTCGCTAGCTGTTCTTCTTTTTCGCGCTTGGCTTTTTCTGCTAATTCTTTGCGGCGCTTTTCTTCACGCTCCATGGATTCAATAATGGGCGCGTAAATAGCGTCAACTTCTTTCGATAAGCTGTCTTCTTCTTCAGCAAGCTTTTTATTGAAGTCGATTCTTGCGCGCTTAAAGCCTTCTTTTAGCTTGTTACGCTCGGCTCTTGCAGCTTTACCACGTTTAAATTGCTCATCTTCAGACATGTCGTAAACAACATTGCTAGGGTATTTTTTACGAAGGTCTGCTAGCCCTTGCGCTGTAATTTCTGGGCTAAATACCTGTTGTATTAGCTGGGTGCTTTGTTCTTGCATTAGTGCGCTCCTTGAAGTTGGGAAATTCTTTGTTGCTTAACTTGGTTGATTCGGGCTTCGTAGTCCGCTTTATTTAAGGTGAGAGATGAGCATTGCCCTCTCAGCTCAAGTTGAAGTGACTTGAATTGCATTTCTAAAATAGATTCGTTTTCGGCTTCTTCTAAGTACTGGATCTGCTGTTTAAGCCACGCATTAAAGCGCTCAAGCGACTCTTTGCGCTTTTGCTCTGATAATTCTTCAAGTTCAAACAAGCGGCTATCTCGAAGCGTGTGTGCCATACCTTTAATGTCTGAGCGATTGTGTACATCTGCCACTTTTACAGCTTCTATAAGCGCAGCTTTTAATGCTGTAAGTGTTTCGGCGCTTTCTATAGCTTCTAGGTAACTATCAAACTTTGCGTGAGGTAGAGCCCAAGCGGGGAGGGTTGGCGTTTCCCACTGTGCTCTAATATAGGTAAATTCATTCTGTGATAACTGCTGCTTTATCGTTGTGTAATTGGCTGTACATTCAAACCTATCAGCTAGCGCCTGGCATCTAACAAATACTGGTTCAATAGAGTACAAGTAGCGGCCAACGCCAAACTGTACGGATGCACGTTTCATGGCTACAGATAAAGCGCCCTTCAGTGGATCGGTGTCTGTATAGCTTGCGCCATCCCACTTAGTAATCCATTGATCCCCGATTAGGACCTTTAGACCGCAGAGCTGCCCTCTAGGGGTATCTCTATATACGTTTTTCCAGCCACTCAATCCAAAAACATCATCTAGGCGCTGTTGTACCGCTCTATTGGTTACGTAGGGAATAACTCGCACCCATGGCCCGTGTGCATCAACGTCGCTTTGTATTACCATCCAATTAAGATCATGTTCCTCGAATGGATCTGAGAGGCGTTTTTGAGCTTCTTGGATATCCATTATGCTGCCACGTCTCTGTTGCTACATGGAGAATTAGTTACCGCTTTATGCTCGACCAATCGTTGAAGTAGCGTAGATAAAAATCCAGATCTTGAGGTTGGTGTTGGTTGTACCTGTACTTGCTCATTTTCTAAGTATTGTTCACACAATATCTGTACTTGATCGTTAACTTCATTTAGCTCTTTTAGTGCTTCTACATTATTGATATGAATGTTCTTGTTGAGCAGTGTTTTGGTCTTACTTACCTCTGAAAAGTCAGGGTCTAGATACACCATCACCCCGACCATTTGCATCGTTGGGTATGTGTTAATGCACACATATACCCGTGGATGAGGTGTTGTGCCTAATGTTATCAATTGTAAAATGGCACGTTTAATTTCTGTTTCCATGCTGTACAATCCTTAATTGCTCAAAGCATTAGCTTTGGTTTCTGGTATAAAGTTTAAGTATCAAGGTGATACTTGTTTTTGAGTGTTTTAATAGATTGATACTTAAAAATTGGTTTGTCAATGTTGTTGCACTTAAAAAGTTGTGCGATACTTAATTCCCAAGAGTGAGGAGAAGTTATGAAAACAAGATTTTATGCAGCTGTTTCTATTAGCCAATTAAAAAAAGTCAAAGGTGGGACTGGGGGTAATGGTGTTGAACCTCCTGCGGTTACCAGCCAAACATATGTAAAAAATGACTCTGCGAGGAGTAAAGGAGAATAACAACTATGGCGGATTTGCTTTTTAAAATAGGTGACTTTGTAGTATTCATAAATTTCCTTTCCTTATTGTTTTTTGTTAAAGGAAAAGTGAAAGATGACAGTGTTTTATGGTCTCTAACGGTACTGTGTATTCTGAATGGTCTTATGCATGGTTGGGGTTATTTCTTAAAAAGTAAATTTGATGTTTATGATCAGGAGTTTATGAGGCACCTTTGGTACTTATCCTTCTCTGCATTTTATGTTTTAGGAGCTGCGTTTTTGCTTTTAATACATAAATATATGAATGTAGTTGCAGGTACTTTTTCAAAGGTTCTTTCGGCTAGTTTTGTTGTTGTTACGCTTTTAACGGTGATAAGACATCTAACACTCGTAGTTTTTAATTTAGATATTTCACTTGTGAAATACATGTATTCTTTTGGTATACCTACGGTTAATCTGCTTGTGGTAATCTGCTCCGTTTTTGTTACAATAAGATTAATTTTATCTAAACGGAGTTTATAACATTGATTTGGATGTTGTCCTTATTTTCAGCTAGCTGCTTAGTTGGAGTTATCATCTTTTTCTTTAGGCTCGCTACATTTCAGCCAGTTAAAACTCTTGTTAATGTGGAAAGTGACTCTTTGGGGGTCGCGGAAGTTAGCTTGTTAAGGGATTGTTTAACTATCTTAAAGGAGTCAAAGGATATTGATTCTATGCTGGCATGTGGGGAAGACGCCGTTGCGCTAAATATTATACATTCATCAAAGAGGGATAGGTTGCTTAATAGAGTAGCCCGGCTTAAAGAAGCAAGTTGAAATCTAAGCATCTTAGAACCAGGTTAAACTTGTATTAGAGCTCTCACAGTAAACTGTATACTTTCAACCCAGACTACTTACATAAAATGCAACTAGCCTTAATAAGGATAGAGAACTAGACATTAAGGGTTACGAATTATTATGGAGCCATACTGGGTGCGCATTGCTAAACAAAGAATGCGAGATTTAGGTGTAACTCAAAGCGACCTGTTAGATGTTTTTAATGTAACTACGCGGGGAGCCGTCGGGCATTACTTTTCAGGTCGCTCAGCAATCGACGTTGATCAACTTGAGGCTCTTTCGAAAAAGCTCGGAGTAAGAATTGATTACTATGAAAGCTCAGATAATCGGCTGGCACTTGATGATGTAGAAAGAATGCTTGATTCGTGGTTACTTAAGTTTGCTCAAGCTGACCTAGTTGAATACAAAACGGACATTACCACTCTTAAGAAACTGATGCTTTCCTCTTTAAGCGATTAGGATGACTCAAATGAAAAGAGTGACGCGATTAATGCTTAAACTTAAATGTAACTTTAAAGGAGTACGTATGACCAAAAACAAACATGAAGTATCGAAAATTAAACTATTGATAGGTTCAGAACTTAACTTGGTTTACGGCGGAACAAACGGTGGTGGGCTGGATCCAAGTAAAAAAAGCCGATCATTGCTAGGTAACGGAAACGGCAATGAACCACTTGGGAGCGGCGGTGGAACTGAACCATCAAAGGCTTCTTAATACTACTGCATAAGCTTAATAAGCTCTATTCTCTAGAGCTTATTATTATCTGACTAGAGTGCTAAATCTCTCACCTTTCAAGACTATCGTCAAAGTAACCAAAGACTGAAACACTGATATTGAACGAATATCATCTTTACTGCAATTAAGCTTTTAGATCCTCGGTAAAGTTATTAACATTCACCACATTGAAAAGCGGTGAAGCCAACAGAGTCTTATAAGTATTCTCAGACTGATTTTAGAGTTTTGAGCTCTAAAAACTTGTTGGCAATTTTTTCGTAATCACCACTTAACTCAACAACGATGCTTGCGCCTAAAAAATTTGCGATAAGGTCTTGATGTTTGACGAAGTCCAGCTTTCCAAGACCTTGCGCTTGGAATTGCTTGGATAAAGCTGTAATTGTACGTTCTAACGCTATGGGAACTACTTCTTCGATTTCATCACTAGTGTAGCTATCTACAACTTTTTCATCAAAAGTTTTTAGTTCCACGTTATGGGTATCATTTTTTCCCGTATGGATATAGCTCGGAGTTACACCAAGCGCCATTGAAATTTCGTACAATTTTTTCGGTGCAGTATCCCGCTTTTCTAGAGCAGCAAAAGCCTGTTGGCTCATTCCAATCAAGTCGGCCAATTGCTTCTGTGTTAAGCCTTTTGACTTTCTCAGGCGTTCAATTCTTTTTCCAATACTTTCTGTCATTGAAATCCTAGTGTGGCGCTTAATGATAATAAATTACAAGCAATTGATAAATTTATCAAACAATAAAACAAGTATTTGGTACTTAAAAAGTTGTGTTTTTGTTTTTTGAGTAGTACATTTGATCTGGGAGGAAAAACTATGATCGCAATTCGTGAAGCAATTAATGTTATGGGTAGTCAGAAAAAACTTGCTGAGGCTATTGGTAATGGGATAACTCAACAGAAAATATCTTACTGGCTGATGGTTGGTAAAGTTCCTGCTGAACACGTATTGAACATAGAGAGAGTTTCAGGAGTATCTAGGCACGAACTACGCCCAGATATATATCCAGTCTTAAGCAGTAAAGAGTAGAGCCATAGTGTTACTCGGTAATGTCGGCACCAAGTATATCGAGCAGTGCTTCTGTGTTCATCGAGGCGACTTGAGCCAGAGGAAGTTTATGTTTGTGCACGATGTAGTGTTGGATGGCCTCGAACCATCCATCAAGGCGATAGCTAGCGTAGTTGTCCTGTTCTACTAGTTTTTTGCCGAACATATAAAGGCTGAACTCCGCAGCGGCACGAGCTTTAAGTGAATTGGGGTTTGGTTGTTGGTTAGTATGATTAGGAGAGTATTGAGTCATTAAACAATTCCTTTTTGTTTGTTGATGTCCTTTACGTTTTAAGCATAGCAGAGAGATTTGAGTTTATTAATAAGGAAAATTTGGAAATGACAAAAGAAATAGACACTTTAAGCAGCCCATTGACTGGTATTCAAATAGATAATTTCTTTGCGGCAGATGATAGCTGTCAAATGCAATGGTCATTGCAGCGTTGAAGCAGTTGTAGTCCCAATATTGGTGAATGTGAACGAAGCCAGAATTCGGAGATGTCAAGAATGTTTGAAAACCTATACGACAAATACCCCCAACATAAAGCGGGTAAAAGCAGTAATAAGCAAACCGGCGAAAGCCATAAAGAAGAGCCTAAGGGTAATTAAAACAAAACCCGCATCAGGCTTGGTCGGCTAAGTATGCGGGTTCTATCTAATACGGAGTTAAGTATGACATACGAAGAACAAAAATCAAGCACTTGTTTAATTGCTAGTTGCAGGGAGGTATAGAGCTATGAGCATGGAATACATGGTGCTTGCAATGAAGGTAAAAGTTGGCAACCACGGCAAAAAGCTGGTTTTAGTTAAGCTTGCTGATAATGCTTGTGATCAAGGAGGCTGTTGGCCTTCCTATCAAACAATTGCGGATCAATGTGAAATGTCTAAACGAACTGTTATGAGGCACATTGATGGGCTGTGTGATGCTGGCTTAGTTAGCAAAGAGCACAGAAAAGGTGAGAAGGGCAATAAGTCCAATTACTACAGGTTAAACAAACAGGAAATGTTGGCGCAACTAATCACTAAATCTGGTGGTGACAAAATGTCACTATGTAAGGATAAGCCGCAAAGAGGTAGTGACAAAATGACACCCCCAGCAGTGACAGACGATCACCAAGGTAGTGACACTGTGTCACCACCCCCTAGTGACACAGTGTCACCCAGAATCAGTCAATCTTCTGATCCTCTCAATGAACCTAAAAAAAATAAAACAAAAAAAGGTGATTTGGATTATTCCAGTTGGCCTCAAATGCCTACAGAGCAAACCCTCAAAGATTGGCTAGCTATGCGCAAGCGAATGAAAGCCAATGTTTCCCAAACAGTGATCAATCGACTTGCAAAGCAATTTGAGATTGCAGTGCAAAATGGCGTCAGTGTTGATGACTGCTTGGGTGAGTGCATTGTTCGGAACTGGCGTGGTTTCGAGTTCACATGGCTTGCTAACTCAGGTTTTCAACAGCGCAAACCAACCAACGCGCTGCAAGAAATCAAACAGCGGTGCACGGTTGGTATGCCACTGCTAGACGATAACCAAAGGGTGTAATGAATCCACGAAACTTTGACAGCGATTGGGATTATTACGATGCACTAGAGAGCATCTGGCAAAACAAAATCCCCAGTCCATTTGACCAACTTAGTTACAGAGACGAACAAATAATTTTGGAGCGAGAGCATGGAACAGTCACTAGCGAAAACAGCGAGTAGCGAAGTTCGCAACCCATTAGCTGCATTGGTAAGTACATTTGAACAAGAAGTGATCCCGACAATGTTGGCAGCTCACCCTGCAGCTAATTTTAATTGGCAAGGCAATACACAGGAGTTAGCAGTTGAATACGCGAGGGCGGTGGTTGGAACGGGCTGTACTGGCAAAAACATACGTGATGCGGTCGATGCAATGCGCACACGCTCAACATACGAGAAACATCCGCCAAACGCTCAAGAGTTCATGATCATGTGTTTACACGCTAAGGGGATGCCGACAATTGAAAACTGCTTAAGCGAAATGGAATACCAACGCAAAGAGAACTACGGCAAAGCAAAGACATGGGCACAGCCTTTAAGTTACTGGCTAAATGCTGCGGTTTCTCAGTCTCGCCGTATGTTGCCACATCAGCAGTGGCTAAAAGAAGTCAAAAAGCATTATGTCGAACTGGCCGTTAAATATGTAAGAGGTGAGCTGGCTGATATTCCTCAGCTAATAGAGCACAAAGTCCAGCCAGCATATATGCGTTACATGTAATTGAGGTGACTAAATGCAGCTAAGACATTTGCCAGCGGGTTCACGCTTTAGGTTAGAAAGGAATGGAAGAAAATATACTCTTGAAAGTGCTCAAATATGTAAAAGTCGTCTTTTTGTAAAACCTGACGGCTCGAGCTTTCTCACGGACCTTAACCATCAATGCGAAGTGAAGCCAGTGATCCGTTGTAACGGTCAGTTCCTTGAGCTACTTCATATGGTTATGGCTAAAAAGGCAATTAAGGCGAGTAAAGCGGCATGAAACAGCAAGATCGCTTAGAAGCAATTATAACTGGTCCTGAGTATTGGACACTTGAAGAAATATGCGATGCAAGCAAATTGCTCTACAAGAAAAAAGACACGCCTTGTGCTATGTCGGCTCGATGGCGAAATGTTGAAGAGAGCAGCACGGTTATAAAGCATAAGCGTGTTAGGGAAGGCACCAAGCGTCTGTATGAATATCGCATCGAAGTTAAGACGGCTGCTAACGATACAGAGGAAGAATGAGCTTTGAAATCATACGAGAAGGACCAAAAAGAGTTTATCGCAGCATTAAAGAAAATTTTGCGAGATAAATACAGTGAAGCGGTTAAACAAGCTCGCGCTGCAAAAGAGGGTTATTTAGCAGGCATTGAAAATCCAACAGCGAGAGACATTAATTTAGCGGGAGCATGCGCTAATAGGGTGATGCTTCAACATGCTTCGGCTTTCGGTGTTCCCAGCGTTACACAATACATTAAAGATAAAAAAGAAGTCGCAGCGCAGAAGAAAAACGCGCCTATTGCACAAAAAGAGAAGTTTAAACGGTTGAGAAGCGCTAATGATGTGCAAGCAAACCCCGGTAACTTTAAGCATTCAAAAAAGATACCGGCTTCAGCAGGCTTTTCTCTCAATGACTCTTTAGAAACAACATACCAACAAGCGATGCAAAGGTGAGCATAGTTAACGATGAAAAAAGTTCTAACAATAAGAAATTACGTAAACACTATGCCTGCGCTCGGCGCGATGATCAGGCAAGTCGTTGAATCTGGTAAAGACGTTATTGTTGAGTTTAAAGAGCATAAAGCCAAGCGCTCAACTGCTCAGAACCGATTAATGTGGATGTGGAACCAAGTAATTGCAGATCACCTTAGAGAGTATTTAGGACAAGAAAATAGCTCACAAGATGTGCACGAAGTTTTAGTGCGCAAAAAGTTTGGAGTGAGAGTGTTAGAGGTTGGCGCAGAAGAGCCGATCATTGTTCGTAAAAGAACTAGAAAGCTAACAACAAAAGAATTTTCAGAGTATCTAGAGTGGCTAGATATGTATTGTGCAGAATATTTACAGCTAATTCTACCAAGGCCAGAAGAGTTATACATGCTAGCAATATATGGAGAGGGTGAAAGCTGTGTACTCAACTAGATATAGGAATAAAGCAGCGTGAGCGTAATAAGTAAAAAGCTAAGAGAAAGTGCAAGGGGCCAAGAGTGTCAAGTCCGAGTACCAGGTATATGCAGAAATAGAACTGACACGGTTGTCTTGGCTCATGTTGCAAAAGGGTCAGGTGTCGGTCAAAAGTGCGATGACATACACGCTGCATTTTGCTGCTTTGAGTGCCATCAAGAAATTGATCGAGTAACAAGGATCACACCCAAAGAATATGCCGACCAATGCGCATATGAAGGGATGATCAGAACGCAGTCTATTTGGTTACAGCAGGGTTTAATTAAGGTGGAATGATGACAGGTGGGCAAGTAATCAAAGTGGCTCGAACTTTCAGAGCTATGAGCCAAGAAGATGTGGCGCGAATTTACGGCGTAAGCCCTCGCACTGTTCAGCGCTGGGAAAGTGACAAAGGTAAACTGCCATTTGATACTGTTTCTGCAATAGTTGAACAAGTATGCCAGCTCAGCCTCATACAAGTTCTACAGGTGGGGAAATAGATGGAAAACCTAAAACAAGTTAGGGCTCAGTTAAAACTATGGGGGCGTTACTGGGCAAGTAAAGAGGCGTTGCAAGGTTATGCTCAAAAGTCGAGTACTCATAAAATTTACGAAAACCACGTGTTAGGCGGTTCGTTCAGCTCAGATGCGCACTTGTATAGCCACGGCTCAAATGGCATTAACCCGCCTGAACATATCGCTTTGCTCACCGGTAAAATAGAGGCACTTAGAGCAGAGTGTAAAAAGGCGATAATCGCCAAGTATGTTAAGGGAATGAGCTTAAAGGAGGCATGTGCTTGGGGTGGTTTTGACAGTGCTACAAGTGTCGATTTTTGGCTACTTAGAGCCGAAACTGGGCTTTTGAGCAGGCAGTAACAGTATAAGTGCTTAAATGTCGTAAAATGCGACAGTATATGTCGTTTTCTTCGGCGTAGAATGTGCCATAATTTCACTAAGCTTGTGAGAGCTGCTTAAATAAAAACCTTGTCTAAAACAACCCGCCTTCTAAGCGGGTTTTTTGTAGGTGAAATATGCAAGATGTTAGATGTACTTGCGGTAAATTGCTTTGTCGTTTAATCGGCAAGGTGCAAATTAAATGCCCCCGTTGTAAAGAGATAATCAATACAGAACGCCAAGAGCGTCACGAAGTAAAGGTGACGCATGACAGAGATATCCATAGTTAATGGTGACTGTGTAGAAGAAAGCAAAAACATTCCAGACAGCTCAGTCGATTTAGTTTTAACAGATCCCCCATATTTGATAGGTGCTAGCAGTATAGGTAAGCCGTCGAGGACTGGGTCTTGGGCTGATTGGATGAACGTGGCTCATTTTTATAAGTCATGGTTTGAGCAAGCAAAGCGCATATTGAAAGATACAGGTTATCTAGTCTCTTTCTGCAATTGGCGCTCAATGCCTGTGATAACAAAGGCGCTAGCTGATTTAGGCTTGTCCATTACTTCAGTATTAGTATGGGATAAACAGTGTTTAGGCACTGGGCCAAAGAAAGCACTTAGACCACGTTATGAGCTGGTTGTATTTGTCGGTATGAAAGATGCCGAGATACCAAACCGCTCGCTTTCTGATATATGGGAATGCAAGAAGGTCGCACCGCAAAACAGGGTGACGGGCCATCCAGCAGAGAAGCCAGTACAACTATTTGAAAAGCTGATATGCGAAACCACCCAAGAGGGAAGTCTTGTTGTTGATTTCTTCACTGGCAGTGGAACAGCGGGGGTAGCTTGTCAAAATACAGGGCGCAGCTTTATCGGCTACGAACTAGACCCTAAGTGGTATCAAGCAGCACTCAAAAGAATAAACAGTTAGCAATCCATTAAGGCCTATACATTATGACCATGTTATCAATTGAACAATTAAAAGTGCATGAAGGGTTTAGTCCCACTATTTACAAATGTACGGAAGGAAAACTCACATTTGGATATGGTTTTAATGTAGAAGCTGGAATAACAGAAGATGAAGCAGAGCTATTACTGGTTCATCGAGTTGAACAAGTCGAATCAAGGCTTAAGCAATCATTCTCCTGGTACACGGAACTAAACGAGCCACGGAAGGCCGTTTTACTCAACATGGCTTATCAATTGGGCTTTAATGGCCTATTGAAGTTCAGTAAGACATTGGCACTTGTGAAAATAGGTAAGTACGACCAAGCGTCAGAGGAAATGCTCAACAGTTTATGGGCTAGGCAAACGCCAATCCGAGCGCAGCAACTTGCAATTCAAATGAGCTCTGGAGATTGGTAGTAAAATTTTTTAAAAAACTTAGTTAACCGAGAAATTCAACACCTTTAAATTCCTAATTAATTTAATAAAAATTAGGAGTTTAAAACATGTCTAATGATAATTTAAATCAAAAAAATGAACCTCAAAAAAGTGATGAGCTCGAGAAATACAAAGCAAAAACCGAGCGAATAAAAGCATACGCACAAATAATCACGCAGATAGTTAAAACGATAGGTTTAATTCTATTCATTTAGTCGGAGGTATTACATGGGCTGGTTGAGCAATCTACTGTCACCTCAAGCTGTTGGTCCCATTGATGCAATGGGAAGTATTCTTGATGAACTTTTTACGAGTAAAGAAGAAGAGCTAAACCATGAATTATTAAAAGCACGGTTAGTTGCAAAGCATTCATTCATTCAAGCGCAGATTAATCAAGTGCAAGCATCGCACCGTAGTATTTTTGTAGCAGGCGCTAGGCCATTTCTAATGTGGGTATGTGGCTTAGGCTTTCTATTCTCATTTGTCATCAATCCTATATTGCAATGGCTATGGCCAGAAATAGGCGCACCTGAGTTGCCACTTGATGTAATGATGGAACTTACGCTTGGCATGTTAGGACTAGCCAGCTTACGCACAGTAGAAAAGATTAAAGGAGTTACCAAGTGACGCAACCGACAATCAACAATAGCTGGCACATGAAAAAAGAAATCAATGTGGCTCATATCATTACAACAGTGGCTCTTGTTGTATCAGGCCTATGGGTATTATCTGATATGGATAAGCGTATAGCTGTTAATGCTCAATCAATATCACATGTTCAAGCTCAACGTGTTGAAGATCAAAAGCGGATTGAAAAGAGATTGGATTCAATTGACAAAAAACTAGACGAACTCTTAAAGTCTAAGTGACTGAAAATAAAAGGGTCCTTTCTGGGTGTACCCCTAAGTAATGCGGGTAGAAAACACACGGGCTGTCTCGCGTTTTTAAAAAATGCCGTTTTTGGGCTTTTCCGTTTCCGCTTTATCAAGCCTGCTTTTTAACCTATTTCACACCTAAAAAAGGTTGTTTTTCTATGGCAACACAGCGTGAAGTTGCAGCCTATTTTAATGTAAATGAGCGCACTATTAGAAATTGGCAAAAAATCCCCGGATTCCCCGCCAGCAAAGGGCGAAGTGGTTATTGCTATCAATCAATATCTAGGTGGTTGGTAGCCTGTTCGTCATTAAACCGAGATGGGGCAATTACTTCTACGACGTCAGATCTTGGAAGTGATGAAAAGGCGTTAGAAATAGCGGAAAAGAAGATCAAGATCCGTAAAGGTGAAATGGACATAGCGCACAAGGAATTTGACCTTGAAGTTAAAGAAAAACGTTTTGCGCCAATAGAGCTGATCACAAGAACGCTTGAGCTGGTCAGTGTAGCGATGGCGTCAAATCTTGAGGCGCTTTTACCAAGGCTAAAAATGGCATGGCCCGACATGCCCCCTGATGCCATTGAAGTCATTCAAAAGATTATTGCTGTTAGCAAAAATGAGGTAGCACACATTGAACCAGATCTCTCTAGCTACGAAGCAAGCGATCTGGTTAGCAGTGAGGAGGGGGCTGAGTCCGCTTAAAACTCAGATACCACAAACGGCGGTTGAGTGGTGTGATGAACACTTTTTCTTACCAGAGGGATCAAGCCAAATACCCGGACGCTGGACAACGCAACCAGTACAAAAAGCCATTTTAAACATGATGGGTAATGATGCGATAAACATTATTACTGTTCAAAAACCAACTCGATTTGGTTACACAAAAATGTTGTGTGGCGCTTTATGGTATCTAGGTGTTCATAAAAAACGAAGTTCGGTGGTTTACCAACCAAACGATCAGCTAGCAAAAGATTTTGTACTCAATGAAATGGACCCACTATTGCCAGTGGTTCCAGCCATACAGAGCGCCTTTCCTGATTGGTCACTAAACAACGAAAACAACACTAAAAAGAAAAAAATCTGCACAGGTTTCTCAATCGATGTAAGAGGCGCTGAAAGTCCGAACAACTTTAGAGCCATGACAAAGCAGGTTGTGGTCGGTGATGAAATCGGTGCATTTTCGATTAATGGCGGTGAAGGTGACAACCTCAAAGTCCTGCTAAAACGGATACAGGGCGCGGCCTTTGGTAAGGCAATTTTTGGCTCTACCGTTGTTTTCTCTGGTGATGTTATCGAGCGCCTAATGCTCGAAGCTGACGCCGTATTTAAATTTCATGTTCCATGCCCACATTGCGGCACGCTTCAATCACTTGAGTGGGGTGACAAAGACTCTCCGTTTGGTATGAAGTGGGAGCAAGGTTTAATAGGTGGCGAAGCAAAAGCCGCTAGTGCTTATTACCTATGCAAAAATGGAAAGTGCCAAGAGTCAGAAAAGCGAGGCAAAATTGAGTATCGCCACTTGCCACGCATGGAAGGGGCGGGGCGGTGGATCTGTGAAAAAACCTCAATATGGACCGAGGATGGGTTAGCGTTCTTCAATGAAGCTGGCGCCAAAGTTAAAGCCCCTCGGCGTGTGGGTATCAAATGTTCCGCGCTTTATTCACTCAACCTAACGGAAGGCTGGGCGGAAATAGTACGCGAATGGTTAGACATAAAAGGTGATCCAGACAAACTACAGGCGTTTATTAACTTAACACTAGGTCTTCATTTTGATCCAGTAAACACCAAGCGCCTTGATCATGAGGTATTGCTACAGCGCCGCGAAAAATACAAGGCTCAAGTCCCTAATGATGTGGTTTACCTTACCTGCGGCGGCGATACACAAGACAATCGAATGGAGGGATACGTTTGGGGATTCACTGCTGATAATCGAAAGTATCTGATTGACCGATTTATCTGCATGGGTGATCCGCGAGATCAAGAAGTTGAGGATGCGGTGGTTGAGTTTTGCGACAAAAGCTATCAGCGTGAAGATGGTGAAATGTTGAAAATCTCTCGTATTTGCTGGGATTTGGCAGGTCACAGGACGGAGACCGTTTACAAACTCTCAAAACGAATAGGCTTACTTCGCTTTATACCGTGTCGTGGTGCGAGCAGTTACGGACAACCAGTGCAGACTATGCCAATGCAGGTTAACAAAAAAACAGGAACCTACATTGTTCAGGTCGGTACTGATACAGCAAAAGACATTTTTTACGCTGATATTGAAGTGCCACTCTATGAACAGCGAGCAATCCATCTGCCAGAAGATGACCGGATTTGCAATGAAGATGTCTGCAAGCAGCTCGTTTCTGAAATCCGAAAGCCAAAAAAAACCAAGCAGGGTGTGATCTTCGTTTATGACAACGAAGGACGTCGGAACGAAGCGCTAGACTGTTTCAACTATGCACTGGCAGCACTGCAAGTCTCAATAGAAAAATTTTCACTCGATCTTTCCATTTTTAAAACCGAAAAAAGTGTCCAGCAAGCGGCGTCAGCCTCTTTTGCTGAGCTGGGGAAAAAGTTAGGTGCGCAATGATTACAGACGAACTAAAACAACAGCTTTCAGAAGCAAAGCAGGCTTATCACGATTTAATGACGGGACAGGCTGTTGTGTCGTTTTCAAGAAATGGGCGTGTTACACAGTTTTCACAAGCTAATAAATCTGACTTAAAAGCCTATATCGAAGAGTTAGAAATGTTAATTAACGGCGCCTCAATTAGACGCCGCGGTACAATGGGTTTTTGTTTATGAGTGATTTACTAGCGCCTGATGGAATGACGCCTTTATCTGAATACTGTGCAAGTTACACTGGTGGTGGGGCTGGGTTTGGTGGGCAAATGAAGCACTGGACCCCACCAAGTCGCACCGCTGACGCCGCGCTTTTACCTTCTCTTGAGATGGGTAATGCTAGAGCTGATGATTTGGTCAGAAATAATGCCATTGCACACGGTGGCGTTCAAATGCACATTGATAATGTGGTGGGAAGTCTTTTCCGTCCTAGTTACCGTTTAAATTATAAATTACTGGGGATGGAAGAAAGTGGTGCTCGGGCCTTTATGAAAGAGGCAGAGCAAGCATTCATTGAGTATGCCGAATCGCCTTATTGCTATATTGACGCTGAGCGTAAACGAACATTCACCATGTTAGTTCGAGCAGTAGCAGCCGCACATTGCCATCATGGGGAAGGGATGGCTGTCAGTGAATGGGTAACACGCCCCGCCGCTATGTTTAAAACCGCAATTAAGTTGGTTTCACCTAAACGCATATCAAATCCAAATGGAAAACTGAACACCAATCGGTTGCGTGGTGGGGTTATGGTTGATCGTCACAACGCCGCGCTAGGGTATTGGGTGAAACAAGATGCCTTTAATGAATACGGGGAGCTGGATAGATACAGTGGGCGTTGGAAATTTGTAGCGCGGGAAAATCGATGGGGAAGAGCTCAATTTATCCATGTATTTGAGCCTCTAGAAGCGGGACAGTCTAGAGGGGCTAATCTCTTGCTTTCAATGATGGAGCAAATGCAGAGTTTGAGCCACCTGCAAAACACGACGTTGCAAAATGCCATTATCAACGCAATGTACGCAGCAGTGATTGAGTCAGAATTGGACTCTGAGCAAGCGTTCCAGCTTATTAGCGGCGGCAATGGTGCTGAGCAAATGCAAAAGTGGATGGCGTACATGGGCGATTACCATGCAGCCGCCAATATTCGCATGAATGGGGCAAAAATCCCCCATCTAGTCCCCGGTGAAAAACTCAAATTCACGCAAAGCCAGAATGCAAACAATGGGTTTACAGAATTAGAGTCATCAATGTTGCGGTTTATTGCCTCTGGTTTTGGGATGAGTTACGAACAAATCGCGAGAGACTATTCAAAAGTAAATTATTCAAGTGCGCGAGCCAGCTTTAACGAGTCATTCCGCTACACAATGGGTAAACGAAAAACCATAGCCGCTCGATTTGCTTCTTTAGTCTTTGCTAATTGGCTCGAAGAAGCCCTACACCGAAAAATTTTGAACCCTCCAAAATCTCGCTTTAACTTCTACGAACGAAAAGAAGCGTGGACGCGGTGTGAGTGGATTGGCGCCGGAAGGCTATCTATTGATGGTCTGAAAGAAGTGAAAGAAGCGATCTTACGAATTGAATCAGGGTTGTCCACTTATGAGAAAGAGCTTGCACTGATGGGTGAAGACTATCAAGAAATCTTCGAGCAGCAGGCCAGAGAAATCCAAGAACGAAAAGCAAAAGGGTTGCCGCCTCCAAGCTGGATGCAGGCAGTGGCTTTTGATCCATCTAATGATAGTGGAGAACAACAGAGTGCAGCATGACAATTCCTATTTACATATTCTTAGTCGGGCATGTAACCAACCTCAATTATTAGAGCCTAACTATGCTGCTACATTTTTTGGCTCACTCTCATTGCGTGCAGGAGTCAATCAGCTAATCGATGTAAACGGCAACGAGCTAAAAGAGCAGCAGTTGATTGAGCTGTCATCTTCTTTCAGCTCGCCGAGAGAGCGTGACCGTCCCTATCAGGTCGTCAATGGTTTAGCCATACTTCCTGTGTCAGGCACGTTGTTGCACAAATATGGTTACATCAAACCAGTGTCAGGCGCGACGGGTTACGATGGCATATCTGCCCGACTGAACGACGCAATTGCTGATCCGAATATCAAAGCCATCATGTTAGATATTGATTCTCCGGGCGGGGAAGGCGCAGGCTGTTTTGACTGTGCAAACCAGATTAAAAAACTGCGTGAAGTGAAGCCCATTTATGCACTGTGCTATGACACCATGTGCAGCGCAGCAATGGCACTTGCTTCGGCTTGTACTGAACGATGGATAACACAATCAGGTCGTGCGGGTTCCGTTGGTGTGGTAGTGGCTCATAGCTCAATTGAAAACAAACTCAAAGAGGAAGGGGTGGAAATTACGCTTATTCACTCCGGCGATCACAAAATTGATGGTAACCCCTACAGTAAATTACCCCCTGAAATCAGAGAAAGTATTCAATCTCGCCTAGACAAAACCCGCGATGAGTTTGCTGAGCTAGTTGCTAGCGGAATTGGCATGAGTAAATCAGCGGTTTTAGATACGCAGGCACAGGTTTACACAGGTCAGGCCGCTATTGATGTCGGCTTTGCAAATAAACTCGTTAATGGACATGAAGCTGTTCCTATATTGCTTGATGTCATTAAATCAAACAACTCAATTGGAGTAAGCATGTCAGAAAAGCAAGAAAATCCAACACCTTCAGAAAAGCCAAACAAGGCGCAGTTAACGCAGGCTGATATTGATGCTGCAAAACTTGAAGGAGCCACGCTAGAGCGCCAACGGATAGGTGAAATTCTCAATAGTGAACACGCTGAAGGTCGGCAAAAGTTAGCAATGCACTTGGCATTATCCAGCGCCATGAGTCCCACTGAGTCTGTTGCAATGTTGCAGGTATCTCCCAAAGCTGAGTCAGAATCGAAAAGTGATAATTTATCCACTGCACTTGATGCGGCAATGGAAAACGAGCCTCAGCCAGATTTAGAGACTTCGGGAGATGTAGAAGAGCTCTCAGACTACGAGAAAGAAGCGCAAGCACTGCTAAGCGCCCACGATCAAGTATTTGGCAACTAAGCAAGGTAAAACGATGGAAACTTTAGAGTTTGAACAACTAACCGCTGGTGATAGACCACTGACACAAAACACTGGGGCGTTTGCAGCCAGTCAAACATTGACTGCGCGATCTCCTGTTGGTCGGATCAAAGCAACGGGAGAGCTTAAAAAATGGGACCCCGCTGCTAATGACGGCTCAGAACGGGCATTGTTTCTCACGGTTGGGGTGGTAGATACCGCGACGGGAGCTAAAAGCGCCCCTTATTATGACGGCGGTCATTTTAACGAAGCAGTCATCTCTTGGCCTGAAGGGATAACAGCCGCGCAAAAGCTCGCGGCTTTTGATGGCACACCTATCGCAATCGGTAACGTATTAAGTTAAGGAACATAAATGGCAGATCAAACTTACACACCACGAGCGCTCTATGGCGTAGTACAGAAAAAGAAAGCGAAGGTATCTTCGCTTTTTTTATCCCTGTTCTTTCCTCACATGTACACCTTCGAAACTGAAGAAGTGGACATGGACAAGGTAGATGAGGCCGTTAACTCAGCGGTTTTTGTGGCTCCTGAAGTTAATGGGAAAGTGATTAAAACCCGTGGACACACTACAACTAAGATCACCCCCGCATCACTCAAACCTAAGCACGATGTTGACGTAAAGAAAACCTTAAAACGACGTCCTGGTGAGTCATTCACTGGGGATTTAAGCTTAACTCAGCGCCGAAGTGCCATTATCACTCAAAACCTGATTGATGAAGAAAAAGCCATTGAACAAACCGAGGAGTGGATGGCCGTTCGCGCTGTCGTTGATGGAAATTATACCTGTGAAGGCGAGGGGCTACCGGAGCCAATTAACGTCAATTTTAACCGCAGTGTTGATAACCAAATTTCTCTATCCGGTGCAGCCTCTTGGGTAAACAAAGACCGGGCAACTTATGACCCTCAACGAGATATTGAGCAGTATGCCACCGCTTCAGAGCATGGAGTAAACATCCTAATTACAGACCAAAAAGGCTGGGCGTTATTACTTGAGTTCGACAAGGTTAGAGAAAAGCTGGAAACCCGTCGCGGCTCAAACTCACAGCTGGAAACTGCGCTGAAAGATTTAGGTAAAGATGTCTCATATAAAGGTTATTTGGGCGATGTTTTGGTGGTGGTATATACCGGGTATCGGTTGGTTAATGGAGTAAAAGAGAACTACCTAGACGATCACACATACATTCTCGGCCACACTGCAATTGAACTGGCTCGAATGTATGGTGCAATTTTGGATGACGATGCAATTGAAGCTGGGATGTATGAAACGGATCGATTCCAGAAGGTTTACAAGGAAACTGGGGACGTTGCAAAAACATATACTGTGACTAAATCAGCACCTCTTATGGCAAACACAGACCCAGATGGGTTTGTAGTTATCAAATTAATCTAACCAATGGCCGCGAAATGCGGCCATATTTTTGAGAGGGTTTATGAGCGCTAATATAGAAAATCTAACACAAGAAATAACTGAGCTTTCATTAAAGCTAGGTGCAGAAATCACTCCTGAGAAAACAGAAGCAAAGCTAAGAAAGCAGATCGAAGAACTCAAAGGTAAATTAGCCGTTGCTGATGGCATACAGCAAACTGAAAAGCTAGCTAAACCGACGTTAGTAACAGTCATTAGTGATTTTCACGGAAAAGTGATAGCACAGATAACTGAAGATGAGAGTACAAAGTTCGTTATTTTGCCAGGCATAAACAAATTGACTGAGGTACAGGCTGAAGAGGCGCTGAAAATCAAAGGAGTCAATCGAGGTGAGACTACTTAAATCCTCTTTGAACAAAAGCCTAGAAAAAGAGGAGAAGCTGGCAATGTGTTCGGGTGAGCAGGCTGAGTACGACGGCGCACCGATAGTGGTCGAACTAGATCAGCGATATCGAGATAAACCCGATCCATATAGTGGAGAAATACGGGAACACATAACCGTGATTCGCTTTTTTCGTTCACAGTGTCGCCCTCAGCTACAAGAGCGATGCCTCGTTAATGACGTTGAGTTTTTGCTGACAGAGCTGTACTCACAAGACGAAATATCGACAACATTTGTAGTCAATCAATGCGATTAAGCAGCGAATTAGCGGAGCTACGTTACTCGAGCACCCGATCACTATCTAGCGCAATGTCGCAAAGTGGGCAGTTCGCTAAAAACGTACTGGTTGGCGCAATATACGAGCGGTATTCATTTAAACACCGTGAATATATTGATCAGCGTCTAGCGGTTACAACCGATATCCAAATTCCTGAGTTAAGAGTGTCTGCTCGGCATCGATTGAGCAGTGCATTGAACTTTGTTCAACAGCCAGTATACCGACAAAGTAAAACTATCTCAGGGAAACAAGTCTTGGCAGGCTACATGGGCGCATTCCTCAGAGGTAAAACGAGTCACTGGGGCGGTGCTTTTACCTTTGTGGGCAAAAATAACAATCTGCTATTGGGGTATCGAGACAAGGGGGATAAGGATAGGGGAATACCATCCGTTCCGTATGGCCCGAGCATCGCTGGTGCTATGGCAAATGTTCGTGACGGCAGTTACTCGAAGGTGATCGAACACATCAACAAGAGGTATGAAAAATTATATGGAGGCTAACGAACTTTTAGACAAAGTTAAAACCTTTTTTAGTCAGTATGCACCCACTGAAAGAGGGTTCTATGTTCCGCACAAGCTGAAACATGGACAAGCAAAAAAAATCGTGGTTCAGCCTGTGGAACTACTTCCAACCAAAAAGCTGAAGCATTTAGATTTTATCGCGGTTTTGATTGTTAATAGCACCAGAGATTCAGTGCCGGAAATTACGCCCGATGAAGAATTAATCCAGCTGTCTGAAAGTATTTCTCAAGGGGTGTTGAATAGCAAAACCACAGTTAACAGCGCGGTGTCAGGCGCAGCTATTAACTTTGAAATGACAGAGAGTGTCAAGTTTGTCCCGCCAGAATCACACGATAGGTGTGCAAAAGCCATTTTTACATTGAAATTAACTTATAGCTAAGGAGTAACTCATGGCAGGTTTTTTACTGCGTGGTGAAGTATTTTTACAGCGAACAAACAACAAAGGCGTAGCTAAAGGTGGGTTATTTGGCCCAATTAACGCCGAGCAATTGACCATTGAACCAGATATGGAAGAGATTATTCGGCCATCAAAAAACAAAGCTACTTATGGAAAATCGCTCGGTAAAGTGCAAAGTGCTAATCCAACCAAAATATCAATGAAGTTTGACGAAGTAGATGCAGCGTTACTAGCGGATTCACTAGGTGCTGAAATTGGAGTGTTGAATCAGCAAGCTGCGAGTGTTTCGGGTGAACCGTACGACTTAAGAGCTGATGGAACTTGGACTTCACTTGGTGCAAAGCACATTACTTCCACAAATTGGAAAGTAATGAAAGCGACCACTGAACTTGTTGATGGGGTTGACTATGAAGTCAATTGGTCTGCCGGCCTAATTCGTCCTGTCAAAGGTGGAGCCATTGAATCAGGTGGAGTTGTAAATATTGACTTCCAAGCACTTGCACTTGCAGGCAATCGGTTAAAGGGTGGTCAAGTTCAAGAAGTAAATTGGGCCATAACCATGACAGGTGAAAATGTTGATACTGGGGAGCCAATTCACTTGGAGATCCCGCTAGCTCAACTTTCTTCGAGCGGTGCATTAAACCTGGTGCAAAATGAATATTTATCACCTGAGTTTGAGGGCGTAGCGTCAATTGCAGCCGGTAAAGATTATGACTATCTACTAGATGTCATCACACCAGAATAAAAAACTACTAACTATGTAAAGCCCCAATATTGGGGCTTTTTTTATGGGTATTCCAAATGTCTTTTAAAAACAAAGTTGTTGAATTTATTATTAAAGGGCGAGATCTCTTATCTGCGCCAACCAAAACGGCGGAGAAGGAAGCATCAAAACTTGAAAAGACAATTGAAATCCTCAATGCAGAATTAGCACGCGACGAAGCTCAGAAACAATCAATACTACGTTATCAAGCGCTATCTAAATCCCTAGTTGAAAATCAAAAATCATATCAAGCAGCATCTATAAAGGCTGCGGAACTCAGCCGAGCCAAAAAAGATGCCTCTCAGTCTTCAAAACGATTAGAAAAGTCACTATCAGACGCGGAACTAGCGTTAAGAAAACTAGAAGATGAGTTTGATAGTACTGGGAGAACGAGTTCTACGCTAAATCAATCAATACAGGAGCAGCGTACAGAAGTTGAGCGCGTTAGTAATGAATATAAAGACTCTATCCGAGTGCTTTCTGAGCACGATTTAGCCCTTAAAAATAGCCGTTCAGGGGTTAATAAGTTGGCGTCCTCATTAAATAAAGGACGTTCAGAGTTTGCTAAGTTAGAAAAGAAGCTAGCTAAGCAAAATGTAGATCTAACCAATTTGGGTGACGCTTATAAAAAGCTAGAAACAAAACAACTTGGAGCGACAAAGGCTCTTGACTCAGTTAGCCAAAAGTTAAGTAAACAAAAAAGAACACTAGATAGCGCCAGCCGCAGTGCTAAGGATTATAGCGGGAACATCTCACTGGCTACCAGTGATCTTATCTCAATGGCCGCTGCTTATATTGGACTTGATAAGCTGACAGAAAGCCTAAGCAATGTATTCAGTGTTGGAAGTAAGTTTGAGCTGTTAGCTGTTCAAATGAATGGACTAATGGGCAGTATCGCTGGCGGAAGACAGGCAAGTCAGTGGATTAAAGAATTTACAAAAAGCACACCACTCCAACTTTCTGAAGTAAGCCAGGCGTTTGTCAAATTAAAAGCGTTCGGTCTTGATCCAATGGATGGGACGTTACAGTCGATAACGGATAGCGCACTAAAGTTGGGCGGTGGATTTCAAGAAGTTGAAGGGATTTCTCTAGCTTTAGGCCAAGCTTGGGCTAAGCAAAAATTACAAGGGGAAGAGATCTTACAGCTCGTTGAACGTGGTGTGCCAGTGTGGGATATGCTGCAAAATGTGACTGGGAAAAATGTTCAGGAACTGCAAAAGTTATCGAGTGCAGGGCAGTTGGGTCGCGATGTTATTAAGCAGCTTATTGATGAGATGGGGCGAACTAGTGCGGGTGCTGCAGCCGATCAAATGGCACTATTTAGCGGCCAGGTCTCTAATGCCAAAGACAATCTAGATCAATTTTACAATTTAATTGCGCAATCTGGTGCAATGGATTGGTTAAAGTCTCAAATTAATGATTTGAATAAATCATTTGCCCAAATGGCTTCTGATGGCAGCCTAAAACGATGGGCCAAATCGATTAGTGACACGATCGTTGCCACTGGTGAGTCAATAAAATCAGCAATATCCACTATCGTTGATTACAAAGAAGAAATTACATCGTTAATCAAAGTATGGTTGGCATTAAAGGTAGGCACATATTTTAGTAATGTTGTTTCTGGTGCGCGGGCTGCTATGACTTCGCTGGCAAGCTACGTCATATCTCTAAAAACCGTTAACCAGCAGACTGAAGCAACATCAAAATCGAGCATCCGGTTAGGAAATATTCTTAAGTCAGTTGGTGCAATAAGCGCATATACAATTCTTATTGATCAACTAGCGAATTTATATTTTGAATACAAGAAGCTCATTCTTATCCAAAATGAAGTAAATAAAAGCAGAAGAGAAGCGGAGCTTTCTGCAGCTAAGTTGGCAGCAGAGTTTAAAAATATAAGCGAAAGCACCGGCATAGCTATTACCAATATGCAGACGTTTGACAAAGCGCTTGCTGACGGCCTCATTGTGCTTAATGAGACAACCGGTTTGTATGAAGGTGTTGCAAAAAAGCAAGAAAGACTTGCTGAAACTACACGCATTGCCGCTGAAGAAGAGCGCAAGCGCCAAGAGTTTCTCAGGCTCACCATACCTGAGGCACTGCGTGTGATCGAAACATTAGAGCACCAGGCGCAAAGCCTAAATGGTGTGCGTGCTGGTGTTGATGGTTTTATCCAATCTATTGAGTCTGCACGTACTGCATTGGCTGGCGCAGGCGCTGAGTATAGCCAGCAGTTAGTATTACTGGACTCATTAAAAGCCAAGTTCGAAAGCCACAACGAATCATTAGCACGCCAAGCATATCTGACCAACGATGTAAGTAAAGCCTATAAAGAGCTGGGCATAACCAGCGCCGATGCGCTGACTCAAATGGCGACTAAATTACAAGGAGCGTTTGAGCTAATACAACAAAGCAACGAACCAGTTGCGATGCAGCAAGCCGCCTTTTTGAAATGGGCGCAGGCTGCAATTGAAGCTGCTAGCGCCACAGACCAAACTGTGCCAGCATCGGTTCAGGCAGCTGCGGCCGCACTGGGGTTAACTGCTGAATTGGATAAACTGGTTAACGCTGCTAACAAGCTCAAACCTGCTACAGACATTAATAGCGAGGCAGTCAACCGGTTTGCTACGGCTTTGGATAAAACCAAAGCTGCAATGGAAAATCACAAGAGGATACTTGATAGCTCCACTGCAAGCGCTGAGCAAAAGCGAAAGGCGCAAGCTGCCCTTAATCATCAAACAGGTTTGGTTATAGAGCAAGAATCCGACTTAGCTCGCGTACGAGAGCTAGAAACCAAAAGCTTGCAGCAGCTAAGTCTTGAACAGCGCAAACTTGAGCAAGAACTTGCCCAAGTTAATCAACAGTACCAAGTGGGTGCGTTGTCAGCTGAAGACTACCAGCACAAAAAAGACCGAGTTAGCCAAATCTTATCTGTGGTAAACAACTTGCTCGGTGATTTTAAGAGTGCTCAGGATGCAGCAACGGATGCAACTAAGCGAGGAACCCGCGCAACTGAAGATGCAACAAAGGCCAATGAGCGCTCCTTAAAAAGCCTGCGCGAGCAAAAAGAAGAGTTAGAGCGTGTAAGCCAAAGCGCCAACCGTGCTGCAACGAGCATGAGTAACTACCAAAACCGCAATCGCCCAACGGTTGAACAGATAGTAGACTATCAGGAAAAGTACGAAACAGGGAGGGGGGCGGCATATCGATTTGAAAGTGCAGAAGTCATTGCCGAACGCGCCCGTCGCGAGCGTGAGAAAATGCAACAGCAACAATATGCGCAGTTCGAGCGTGCAATTAACGCATCCACATCAACGTCAGAGTTATCTAAAATTTATGACCGGATATTTAAACAGCTCGTTTATATCGATGGCGAACAAAAGCGCGCATTGCGAGATTTAATTGACCGCCAGCGTGAATCACTCAAGCAAGTTGCCAGTGCCAAACGCAATCCCACACGCTCAAACACAATCACACCGCGTGAAAACACTGAGTATTACAGTCCAAGCCCTGTGCCGACTAGGTCAAGCAATAGCTCACCATTGAGTGATGCGGTCAATGGCAAACTCGATAAATTGCTAACCCTACTGACAGGCCAGCAATCTGGCAAACGCATTGTGCTGGAACTCAAATTGCCCAGTGGCAACACCGCTGAGCTGTACACCACCATTCGAGACCAACTATTAGATGAGCTCGAACAATTGAGTAACGCCCAATGATAGTAATAAGCGCGATAGAACTACCACACGCCGTGTGGACAGATGAGCACGACTACCAAGCCGTTGCTGAGCAAACAGAGCTTGCATTAAACGGTGCCTCACATATTGAAAAAACACAGTTATCTGGTCGGCCCATAACAATTGAGAGTGTGTTGGAGACAGCGAGTAGTTATATCGCACTATTTGACCATAGCCGAACCACGCTAACCGCGTTTGAGATATCGATAAGAGGCACGGTTTATAACGTGGTTTGGGACCACAGCCAAAAGCCTGTCACAGGTAGTGCCGTTAGTTATTACTCAGATGCTCAGCCTGATTATTTTGAAAACATAACGCTTAGATTAAAAGTGGTATAAAGATGCTAAGAAGTCACCTTAAAATATTTAAGCCCCAGCGGCTCGGCAGTGCCCCCAATGCAGGCGGCCACCGCACCAACAACGCGGTGATAAGCGGAAAGCTAAACGATGTATTTAGCTCAATCAGCGACGTCGATCATGCACGCAGCGCGTTCGATTTGGTGAAGTTGTACCCCGCTGTTGCAACGGATGACGCAACTAAGCTTTCAGATGCTCATGTGTTTATTGCTGACCAACCAGAGGACCCGCTGGTCAGCACGCTACTGGTTGAATCTCCAGATTTACGCGACGACTCGCTGCTCGACGATATGTTGGCGTTAATGACTGCCAGCACGACGAAATATCACGGATTGAGTCATTTAACATCACCATACCAAAGCGGTGAGCTACACCTAAAAGTGCGGGACTTGCAGCGCTCCTTAGCGCCAAGTGTTACCCGCACTCAGTCTAAACAAGGACTGAGACCACAGATGGACAGCGATAGTGATGTAACAGGCTATCGATACAAAAAGATTGAGTCATTTGGTAATTTAAGTGAGTTTAGTATCGATATCCCAGACTTATTGCTTGATTACACGAGAGTTGTAGTTCGCGATCATTCATGGTTTTCACTTTGGAAGCCGCATACCATTAACGGTACTGTAGTGTCTGGTCAAGCCTACGATGGTCGCTATTTACCTAGCGGTTACTTTCTTTGGATTTACTATCTATCAAATCGCGATTTTAGGTTTCACTCATTTGTCTCAAGTCAGAGCATAACGTTAGGTGCGACAGAAACCATTGTTAAAGGGACGGTTAAGCTAAAAAAATCCGGCTCTAGCCAAATAATCACGGATGATGGTAGTGGTCGATTTATTCATTCTGGCTATATTATCGCGACGATTGATTATGATACAGGTGTAATTACTGAGTTAGAGCCAATCGATTATAGCGGCACCGTAGAGGAGGAGCTGGGCGCGCTAATTCAATTAAAGCCACTATCACTGCGAGAAATCGAATTTGCGTTACCGTCTCAATCATTTGCTCGCAATAGTATTTATATTCGCGCAACGTCTGAGGCTGGCACTGAATATAGTGCATCTAGCGATGACAATGGCAACATCACAGGTACTAATATATCTGGCTCAGTAAGTAGTAATGGCACGGTTTCACTGGTGTTTGCAGTAGATATGGTGCAGGAATCTATCACTTATGATTACGACGCCCTCACCATTATTAATGTACCTAGTCCACCTGGTGGCATTGACCGCAGCAAACTACCTGAAGGCGGCTATGTGCCAATATTCCATGAGTTCAACCTTGTGTGCGTGCAAGACCGTAACCGGACTCAACACGCAACACTCAGCAATGGCCAAGAGCTAACCGTTACAGCTAATGCTAACTGGGTAGATATTGTTGATAATGAGGGGCTATCGCTCTACAGCGCCAATGATGACAATTACAGCTATGACAAAACCTCTGGCAAAGTCACAATCAAGGCAGGTATTAGCAACTTTTCCGGCCCGTTCATCATAACTGTAGTGCTTAGTGAGCTGGTTTTGGTGGATGCAATAGAGAGCGACACACTAAAGATACTCTCGCCACTCAAGCGAACATATGACGTTGGCGCAACCGTTTCTAGCGCCTATGTGCTCGGCGACTTACAAGCGCTGACCAAAGACGAGCGGACACTCTCAGCTTGGCAAAATAACTTTGGTGATTTTGGCTCTCCGGCATCAAGCGCAATCAACACCACGCAATACCCAGTCGAACTGAGCAACCTCGGCACCATTGCCCAGCGCTGGGCGATTGTATTTACCAGCACCACTGCGTTTTATGTGGTGGGCGAGCATGTAGGCACCATTTATAACGGCGACATTACCAGCGACTGCACGCCCATTAATGCTAATGCGGGGTCTCCGTTTTTTGTTTTACGCAAAGAGGCATTTGGCGCTGGATTGAATCCGGGCGAAGCATTTTTGTTTGAAACTACCACAGCAAGTAAGCCAGTTATGCTGACACGTTCGGTCAGCCCAGGCCACACCGAAATTAAATACGACAAATCCACCCTTGGATTTAGAGGGAGTAAAGACTAATGCCAACACCAGTAGCTGTATATAGATGGGATGACGAAGGTGCACCACAAATCACAGAGCGGTATGGTACAGCTAATGAGATTAAAGCGGTGCTAGATGCGTGCTTAATATCTGGCTATGGCACTAAACAGCCGTTGGGTTGGTCAAAAGTATTCGATGATTCCAATAGTGTGGTTTATCAAAACGATACGGCGAAAGACGGTAGCGGCGGCATGGTACGGTTTTGGCCACATGCTGGTGATTGGAGTGCTCGGTTGAGCCCTTCAAGTGGGATGCTATTCCAGGCAGCAAAGTCATTTATAAACTCTGAGGTCTCACATCATTCGGGTTTTACACAATCGTTTTGCCACCCTGTTTCTTCTACAACTCAAACTAAAGCCTGGGTTATCATAGGTACAGCGCGTGCATTTTATCTGATATTGGCTTGGGTAGACGAAACTGGGAGTAATCACAACCCTCGTTATAAAGTGTCAGCCTCAAACTACTATCAGTGTGAGTTATTTGTCGGTGACTATATAAAAGAACTTACAGCAGATGCAGGGCAATTTATCGCTTTTCATAGTCCAGTGAATAGTGACGAAACATCAAGTAATTGGGTAAGCTCTTTGGGTTCTATGGTTAGAGATATTGGTAGTACATCATCAACCACTGGAGTAAAAATTTATGCCGCTGATAATTCAGCTAACTTCGAGCTATATTCTCCCAGAATTACATTTGAGCGAAGCAGTATACACATTGCAGATGATGGCGCCGAGATCCTAGGATTAGCACCTGTTCCTTTGATGAATGATGCTTCTAAGAATATTCCGGCATTGATTGACCTAACTAAGCCTACGTTGAGAGGCTATATGCCCGGTTTAATTAACACTATGCGTGGACTAAACAAAGATTCATATTGGCCTCAGGAATTAACCATCGATGGACAAAGGTACTTTCAATTGCATTCAGCAGATGCAAATTGTAGCCATATTTGGATCAACATGGAGCAATGGTGATGTTCCGATATAAACAAATACAGCCTCACTATGTTCAAAATATCGGATTGCTAGAACTTGATTTGGATCCTAATGCGACCCGAGTTTTAGTTCAAAACAGAAATACTCAAGAGGTCATATGGCACGGTCGAGTGACTAGCATTACGGTTGTAACTATCACAACACCGCTTGATTACACAGTAGATGCAAATCTCACAGTAACTCTTTTTGATGATGGGAAGTTGGATTTACCTCCTCAGTACAACGCAGAAATTATCGATAGGGTGCAAGCTGCGTTGCTAGGAGCTACTCAATGATAACAGTCAGGTTTACGACACCTGCAAATAACTGTAAAAGTCCGCTGGTTGTCCGGTTTGGCGGCGGCTCGACTCAACCGATTGAAGACAAGGAGGTAGTGGCCTATTTTGATGTTGCTTACTCAAATAACGACAATTATGCAGTGCTGGTTGCATTGCAATACAACAACGCAACCTCATTAGATGCTATTTATCAAATGAGCTGGGCAAATGCGATTGCACTGCATAATGAGGCTTCTCAGCTTTGGCAAGTTAGTCAAATTGCTCTTGAGCAGCAAATAAATACCCGCTGGGAAAACAGTATACCAGTCACCACGATGGAAAGTGAATTTAGCTGGAGTAAGGGACAGGCAAAGTACGTTGAGACAACCCAAGTCTGGAGAGAGGCTTCGCAACATGAAACCGCGCTTTGTATCTATTACGGGCCGAGTGAACGCGCATATATTTGCTACAGAGTAAACCATCCTCGCAAAGGCAAGGTCATCGTGCGATTTGATAACGCGCTGAATGCCACCCCGCAGATAGGCAGAGTTAAGCTCAGAATGTCTCCCTATGAGAAAGTCTGCTATTGGGGATTACCCGGTGGGCCAGTTCGCTCAGATGATGACATTCCCCCCATCGATACCAAAACCCCCATAGAGCCACAGATACAGAGATATTACATCATGCAACCATCAATCAGCTGTAATCGACTAAGTGATGATTTAAAAATTCTAATTAACAGTATTAGCTGCACGTGGCAACGCGGCCAATTTGCTGCAACGGGAAATATCAAGTTTTGCAGCAGAATAGATATGGAGCGTGCGATTGGCCAACAGTTAAGGCTGGTCATTAACGGCTATGAGTTCATCGTGATTTGTGAGCAACCCAGTACAAGCAATCGATTTGCGAACAATAGTTACAGCGCATCAATACGCTCAAGGTTTGCAGAGCTTGCAGCACCGTATCAGCGGGAGCGCAATTACGTAAACACCGTAGATAAGACGCTTTCAGGTATCTTGACAGATATTTTAGGAAATACAGGTTGGACGTTAGACAACCAAATGATTGATTACCCAATCCCTGAGGGGGCGTTTTCGTATCGAGGACTGACACCAGCTGCCGCACTGCTAAAAGTGGCCAGCAGTATTGGCGCGATATTGGACATTAACGATATAACCAAAACCGTCTCAGTTGTGCCTGAGTGGCCAGTTAACCCTTGGAGCACAGAGCAAGCAACGCCAGATGTCATCCTCAATGATGCTCTAATATTAGAGCACAATACACGAGACACCATCCAGCCTGAGCACAACGTTATTTTTGTGAGAGGCGAGCAGCAAGGTGTAGCTTGTAAAATCAAGCGCCAAGGCACTCCAGCAACTGATTACGCCCGCGACATCGTGGACAATCTAATTACCGATGTGCAGGCAGCACGCCAACGTGGTACATGTGAACTAGCAAGAAGTGGCAATAAACGAACCGCAACCATTCGCACCAAGCTGAAGCAAGACCTGCCACCAATCAGACCAGGCATGTTATTAGGTGTAAGGTTCGAAGGTGAGCTATACAAGGCAACGGTGGACTCACTGGCCATCTCCGCCAGTATCAGTAACCAAGGCGCGATTATGGTAAATCAAACAATTCAGGTGGTACGCAATGTCTAACAACACACTAAACAGGCTCGGTTCAGTACTCAATGGCACACAGCGCAGTATAGTACTGGTGCTAACAGTTAATAATGATGGTACGACTACCGTAGAGCACAGCGACGGCACAACCAGCCGCGTACTGGGTGATAATTTTGAAACTGGTTCGGTTTACATTGAAAATGACCGTATCACAGGGCAAGCTCCGGACTTGCCGTATAGTGAGGTAGAGGTTTAGAAGTACATATATTAAGCTAAATTAGTAGTTTGTGATCCAACTTTTTTATGTATGGAAATACCTTTATTAACGATTTCGCACGTTAAAAAGTCAAAGTAAAATCAATCATCCGAGCTGTCTAAGCAAATTGTCCAGCCCTTCCAAGCTTTAGATTTTCCGCCTTTGACGTTTTGCAATCCCGCAGTCGCATTGCAATACTCACCACCTGTTCCGCGTACACCGCCCTTACGCTTCCAGATTACATCGACTGCGTTAAACAATGAGGTATTGTCTCGTACAAAATGATGTAAGTTTGAAAAATTATAATGCTCGCCCTTGGGCGATATTATGTGCCATTTTTTTGCGTGAACGTTCGTCTCTGTTTTACCCGCAAATAGACTCTTTTTAGCTGCTTCAGTTGCAAGCGGTTGGTTTTTTGCACCTTGCTTGCAACTCTTTCTATGTCTTTTTTTCGAATCTTCGGTAAAGACCTGTTTTGAACGATATTTCCCAATCGTTTCTGGGCTGTATTTTTTTCGAGCGTGATGAACCGTATTAACATGATACCTATATTCAGCAGCAATCTCTTTAGCGCCTCGTTGCCAATTAATTTGAGACCATTCAACCCGTGATTTCATTGTTTTATCTTATTCCAATGGTTAATTTATAGAGAGTGTCCACCAGTGGACACCATGCTTTTTCCATCTCAATCTACTTTTTTTGCCCCTGAATAGAGCGTTTGAAATTGTTAATAGTTCTCTGGGATATCCCATATCGCTTTTTCACCTCATCATCCGGTACATTAGCTCTTATATCATTTTCGTATGCAATTGCTCTTAGCGAAGATAAAACTTTCATAGCACTTGGGATTTCAAGAAATCCGTCTGGACCCAACTTCGAGGAAACGTTGTAAAATTCTCTATCAGTAAGCTCTATATTGAGCTTTTTTTCTATTTTCGATTTGTTTCTCCCCCAATAAATTCTTGTTCCACCATGCGTGCATATAAATTCAAAAAACTCATCTGCCGTCAAATCAGAAACAATTTCAAAAGGAAAACTAAGTAACCTTCCCATTAATTCCATCTTATTATCGGTATAAAAACCGGTCAGGGCGGAATCGTATTTAGCACTTTCTGCATGACAAATGTGATTAAAATGTTCACTAGTCAGCATTTCTTTGGCTGTTAATGGGCATACTACCAAAAGGGAGAGAAGTAAAAGCCTCATATCAAAAAACTCCTTTATTCCAATTATTCAGGCTCATTCAAATCTGGTCGATGCTTTCTAAACACTTCTATTGCATCACTTGCTTCTTCAGCTGAATCAAAAAATGCCAGCGGAACATATTGATTAGCTTTTTGCCTCTTGAAGGAGTTGATGTTTGAGTTAAGCATTCTTTCAACAGTTTCGTAATTAAAGCATTGCTGTTGCTCACTCCAAACTACCACCCATTTATTTAATAAACTATTCATCATTTTTATATTCCAATGGTTAGCTACTGATAACAACGCGGTGCATCGGTTTACCCGATTCAACATCGCTGTCACTGATAAAATTAACTGAGAATGCCCCGTCAGAAACACCGTCTTCGTAATCATGCAAAGCAATACCAACCTGTTCATTTTGAGGCATTTCTTTAAGCTGTTTAATTAGCTCTTTAACCGTTAGTGTCATTTCAGAATTTCCAATTTAAAAAGCTGAGTTAACAGCCATAACCAATTTCAAAAACTTCATAGCCAAAGTTCTCACCAAGCACCGAGCTTTCAGCAGCGCTTTTTGCCGCTTCTTTGGTCTTAAACTTTGCTAACTCTTCGCGGTTATATTCAATATCGGTGCACAGCATCAAGGGTGTATATCCGCCAGTTTGAGTCGTTAGCATTACGAAAAAATCGCCTGTGTTTTTAGTAGACATAAAAGAGCCTCTTATTCCAACTAAACTTTATTGAGCTTGTTAAGCTCGTTACCAATTGCGATGTAGTGATCACCAGTCAACTTATCGTGTGAACATTTAGCCATGAATGACCACGTATCATCAAAGGGTGTCATCTGCTCAAAATAGCCAATTAACTTACCATCAATATAGGCTTCTTTAGCTTCTGTATTTTGGTTTACTTTGACTTCTATCTGCATGGCCTGTATTCCAACCTTACTTATTGGCTGATTAAATCTTGGTTTTCGTAAATATTACCCACGATCACAAGCTCATTTTCTCGGATATATTTTTCTGACAGCGGAACACGAACGCGCTTTGTTATATTGATTTCAAACGCACCATCAGAAAAACTAACTAGAGCTGGCTGCCATTGGCAAGGATCTAAGTCATGCAATAAGTCACCCTCGTAAATTTCCGCGCCGTTAAAGTCATGCAAACCTATAAACTGTCGCTTTGCTATAACTTCGCTATTCGCATAATCGAAAACGTCTTGACCATTTACAAGCCTGTCAATGTTCGTGTAATGCTTACCGAAAGAGCAAGCAAAATCAGCGTCGTGAAGCTTAAAGATAACCTCAAGCTTAATTTCTCTATCCATACAAACTACTCTGTTTTTCCAATTTAATAAGTTTTGATGCTTTAGGTTGATTTTTGCGCCTGAAAGCATTATTTTAACTTTGCTCTATTTAATAGAGTATTTAGTTTGGAGCCCGCTCAAACTATCTAAACCCCGAGGCGTTTGTCAGACAGGGGGAGGCGGGCACAACACCCTACAGCTTGGTTAGTAATTTAAACTCATAACCAATCTCATCTATTTGGGATTTTGATAATACAGCTCCCTCTGGCGGCCTACCCTTTAGCTTAAATACTATTGCGGATTGCCCACACTGTTGCTTAAACTCCTGTCTGCACATGTCTATGCGTACCCCTAAAAGCTCTGTCATTGCTTCAGAGGTAGATTTGTGTCCTATAGCTGAGTCTAGATTATCCTTGTTTTCAGCAACCAACAATCTCGCCTCTTCGAGCGATATGGTTTTTAGCTCATAAGAGCCGTCTGCCGTTGCTATTGATGTGTTTAATAGTGCTAATTTCATTATAGCTCTCCTTCTAAAATCCTGATTTTTCTCAAGTTTAACAGTTCTTTGTATAAGGATTCTGGTATTTCCTCGTAACTGTTAACCTCTAGGCTGGAGAACAGCCAGTAGTATTTTTTATCATCATGCCCTACATAGATACCGTTTCGACGGTAGCCCATATGGCTAACTTTTAGCCATTTGCCTTTATACATTTTTATGCTCCCATGCGGCTAAGTGCCGTTGAGAAAATCGCATACAGCATGAGCGAAAGGACAACCAAAGCAAAAACTAAAAGGCCAATTGTTATTTGGTGGTCTTCGATTATGTCTTGATACTTTTGGGTTTTATGTTTTATAAAGTCGTGCTTTGCCATTTTTAAAGCTTGCAGCTTTGCTCTTATAATACCAACCGCGCACATAAAGGCCGCAAGAGGAATAACTGACATGAGCAGTGCGGCAGCTACATGCTCGCTCTCAACGACCGCTGCAACTGCAATTGTCGCGAAAGCGGTTGAAATTACGTGTAAAATATTCATTTCAAACACCCTCTATACAAACGATTCCAGCCATTGTTAACTCGCCTTTTTTATAGCTATCGTCTCGCTCGCTTGAGTAGCCTTCATTTTCAACTTGTCGTTCTCTTTCGTCCGCAATGAGTTGTGCGCCTGTCTTCATAGTTAATTCACTCCGTCATTTTTTGTACGTACAATAATTAATTAAAAACAATGTAAAGTCAATATTTGTACGTACAAAAAATAGAGATTGCTTTAAATTTTTGTACGGACTAAAATTCGCGGTGATGAATGATAAGAAAATGCCGGTTGGCAGACCCAGAAAAAACGTAACGGCCAGCGCTCGATGTGAGTTTAGAGTAGAGCCCGAACGAAAATTGATTTATGAAGCCCAAGCAAAAGCGCAGGGGCTGAAATTGAGTGCGTGGCTGAAAGCCTTGGCTGACAAAGACTGTGGGCTAGAAGATTAGGCCCGTTAGTGCCCCGTCACTTTAATTCTTGAGTACACGTTGTTTATAGCGTCTGATAGCTGCAATAAATTACCGTTGTACTTGTCGGCTACCACCTGCCGCGAACTAAAACCAAACAAATCAGCAACTACACCATGGTCAACATTTTTTGCTAAGTGGATAATTAGCGAATCTTCAAAGGTTTTAGCTGTAGCCCAATCTAAACCAGCCTTTTTAAGCAGCGTATTAACTTTGGTTCGCAAGTTTGTCGGCTGTTTATTTATGCCGCTTTTAACAGTTCGTTCGCTCATTGCAAACTCATTAAGTCGATCATTTAACAAGGCTGGGGCGTATTCACTAAACCCTCTATAAGTATTTAAACTATGCCTGTACTTTGCTGGTAACTCTTGCTTTTCGTACCAATTAAGGTACTTTTCAAATGCTTTACAAAACACTTCTGGCACTTCAATGATCCTGTCTTTTTTATTTCTGCTATAAGCTGCGGGTAGAACCCATTTCCGATAAACCTCACCTTTGTCATTCATTAACTGGTGCAAGCGCAGTAAATTGTGCTCAGTGAGCGACAAGGGAACGTAAGCGAGCTGGCTTATTAAATACCTGTCTTTAGTAGCGTACTTGCCAGTACAAGCTGAATTTAAAAGCGAATCGATGTCGCTATCAACAAATATCTGTCTCAACATTTTGTAATTGCATAACCAAATATTTAATATATGCAATATAGATTACACTATCGAAGTGCAATAACAAGGCAATTAAGAAAAGAAGCTAGAGGAGATATTGGAAATGTTTAAAACAGGTCGGAGTAGTACCGTGTAATGTGTTCGCGCGTAATCCCTGTCATTCGCGATACAGCTACTTTAGTAACTCGTTTTTTCATTCTTTTCAGACTTTTAATCGATTCAGATATTTTAGCTCGCGATTCATCAGTTCTATGTCGGTGAACACGGTAGGCCGCCTTTTGCCTGTTCGTTAAGTTTTCATCATTATCTATCTCTGGTATGGCAGCTGCTTTAGGTTTATTTTCAATGCAGCTAGGTGACACCCACAAGCATTCAATTCGTTTGGTTCTTGTTTTACTACTATTCGCAGTCACTTCGATTTCATGGCGTTTCCATCCAGACTCCTCTAAGCGTTTATAAACATCATTTTTGTAGCCTGATAAAACAAACATACCTTTTGACTCAAGTAAAATATCAACTAGCTTAATATGATCTTCAATTGACATTTCATTCTCATACTCACCATTAATGCGGGTTTCAGGCACGTATGGGGGATCTAAATAAAATAAAGTACGTTCTCTATCGTAGCGGGGAATCAAGTCAGAAAAGCATAAGTTCTCAATTTGTACCTTTCGCATTCTTTCCTGAATTTCAGGCAATCGCTCGATACCCGTATGGAATTTTCTCACACTTGCAGAGTAACCACCTGCGGGGGCATCCACACAATATGACCACTGTTTGGCAAGCCCTCCATGCGATTGCCTTTGAACTACTATCATTAATTTAGCTAGCTCTATTTCATCAACTTCTCTGTCTGCAGCTGCGACAGCATGTTTAAAAAAATCGCGGGAGTAGGGAGTTAATTCCAAGCGCTTAACAAGCTCCCTTGTTTTATCTTTATCAGATAGAACTTTAAACAGACTAGTCATCTTGCGATTAAGATCGTTATATACTTCAACCTTTGATGGGCGCTTACCTAGCAGCATTGCACCAGAACCACCGAATACATCAACATAAGTCTGATGCTGTGGGAAATGTTTAACAATATCTTTCACGTATCTAGTTTTGCTACCGAACCATGTAACAGGTGGCGGTACAGGTTTATAATTTTTCATAGGCTAACCATATATCACACTCGTAGTCATTATGTGATATATGGTTGTGCAGGTCAATTTTTATTCGCTTTCTAGTTGGCGTTTATTGGTGTGAAAAATAGAGATATTGGAATAGTGGTAGGGCGGGAAAACAAAAAAGGCCGCTCACGCGACCTTGGTTTTATTATGATTTAATGGATGCCAAATCAGCTCAAATTGCGCTTACAGCCATTCACCATATTTTCATTTTGTCTACGCATGGCCTCGGCCACACCCAAACTCAGCATAAAAGAGGCTAAGGTTTCACCATCCTTTAAATTACGCACAATGAGCGCCTTATCATCTTTCTTGCAGCGAAAGTGCATGTGACTGTCTGCTTTCTCGCTCGGTGCTTTTTTCGCATTATTATTGCCAGTATTGCCGTGCTTTTCGCTCATGCTTTGCCGGATTGATAGCTAAATCCGCCTCCGTGTTGATCTTCGAGTAACGTTTCAGCAAATAATTCCTCCGCAACGGCATCCGGCTCACCGCCAGCGGCTTTGTGCGCAGCATACCACTGAATGATTAGGCCGCTTACGTTGTCTTCTGAGGTTTGGCTAAATAACTCTGGCTCAATGTTTGAGCTTTCGCAAATCGCAAAAATAGGTTGCCAGTCAAAGGTGATCATACCATCGGCTGAGCGGCCTAATTTAAGATCAGCAAACTGGATGGTGGTCGGTATTGAAATAAGCATTTGGTTTTCCAAATTCAATTACTCCTGCAAAGTAGGCAAGCCCTTGGCTTGCCTCGTCATGGTTATTGCGCTTCACCGAACGCTTGATCTAAACAAGCGTTAACGTGATAGGCTAAATCTTCAAGGTCGTTTGAAGCGTTAGAGTTTACAACCTCATAGACATCCACCGCATCGTGAATTTCACACAACTCAGCAATACGGTAATTAAGCGCTTGATTGTCATTCACTACCTTTGACCACCAATCAAACGTTTCTTGAGAACAAGTATATTCGCCTGTTTCACGGTCAATGTGAATGTGGTGTGATTCTGTGCCAAAACCATCCTCGTTGCCGATAAAGTCTTGAATGTAACAACAGCCTGTTTTTGGATCGATGATTGATAATGTTTCGATTGCCGATGTTTCTTTGATGATAATTTCCATTTGAATTTCCTCTTATTCCTAGTTCCGCTAGGTCGGTGTACCGTCTTGGTATGGTTATAATATAGTTTTTTATCTTTGTTTTGTCAACACAAAACAAAGATAAAAATTAAACTATTTTTTAATCTTTTTGCACTTTTTTTATTCAGCGGGATTTTGTGGGGAATGTTGCACAGTGGAAAAAGACAATACAAATTTTGCATTCGGGTCATGTGACGGTTTATTATACAGAAAAACAACTGAAGGAGCTGACATGAGAATAATTAAACCGGGAAATGATCATGCTGAAGATAGGATTGTATGTGAGGTCAATATGCTTAGCGGGGGCAAGGTGAGGTTGAGTGACAGTATTTATGCTGGGACTAACGTTATAATCGAATTTGGAAGCTATAGCTCTACAATCCCGCAAGAATGGTTCAGCATTCAAGGTTCTTACGATGAAGAAGAAGACTCTCTTTGTCATAATGGTATAACCAACGCTAGTATGGCTGTGGCAATTCCTGGACTGGGTGACACGCTAATTGAAGTGAGAATCACGCTTGAAGATTATTTTGAGTTGTTAGATGTAGAGCAGCTACAGGATTACATTTCGCACAAACCCAAAAAAGATAGCTAAAGTAGCTGCCCAGTGCACAAGGCGTCCAGTTCTCATCCGCTACCAAATAAGTCTCAAACTGCATCAGTGTGATTGATTTGAACTGGCTGCCTTTGAGCAACTCCATTAAATTAGTCGTTCACCTTTCACCGGATGGTTCAGCCTGAAATACATTTGCTGTATTTAGGTTGCCATTTTTCTTTAAGAGCTTTCAATTGATACATCAATTTGAGTTTAGTAGGAACTACAGTTTCCAAATAGAACTTTATCATTGTGCAAATACGTAAACGATTTCATTTTGGTCTCTTCATATTCATTAATGGCAAGTGCTGTGATCCAGCTACCTAGACCCACACCTTCTTCCTTGGTCATTGAGTTAATTACCTTGTAAGAGTTGTCTTTAGAGCCAAAATCAATAACTGTTGGTTCTTGGGCATAAGAATTATCTATGGCACCAATTGTTCTGCCAGTTCTTTTATTTACAACAAACTCTTTCCCTATATACTGCTTTTCCAATAGAGTTATTACCTTCACATTTTTTTGAGAGGGCAATTCAACCCTTTCTATGATACATTTGTAACCCATTGCATGAGCAGATAAAGACAGCGATAAGGTAAAAGCTGGCATGTATATTCTAATCATTAATATCCCTTTGTTGTAACAAACTATTGAGTGGCGCTGTGTGGTATACATACTGTTTAGAGCTTAATACTGATTTGTAAGTTGCTTTTAGCCTAAACTTCTTTACTGCTTCCTCACGGAAAGCAGCTAGAGTAGCTCTATGATCGTCATTAAATTGCCCATGTTGCTGCAAAAAGTTGATTTCGAGAACGGTAACTGTCTCATTAGGGCTAAATGCTTGGTCTTTACCTAATTCTGTTGTAATAAATTCGAATCTTGAACCAAGTAGTGATATTAGTTCATCTTCTAGTTTAGTACATGAAATTAAACATTCATCCCAATAAAATTCGAAGCTTTCAATTAAAGCAGGGCCAATCCCTTTATTGGTAATCGAAAAACTGATACTACCTTTATGATAGCTCGTTTGATCATAATGGTCACAGATATAGGGAATCACAGAGGCATTCTGATGCTTTTTATTGGCATAGCACTGGTAGATTGCTGCAATTGCGCTAGCAATAGCTGCAACACTTGCTGCAAATGCAGTGATTAAAGTATAACTCTCTAATTGTGTCATAGGTTTAAGCCTTTCATTATCCTTGATAAAACTGCTCACTAACTACAGTTAGCTGCTACAAATGGATTATCCCAGCCTTGGTTTTTAGCTTTTCTTTCATGAGTTACGCACTCAGTTTGTGTTACTGGATCTTGCTTATCCCAAGCAATAAATAGCTTTTTCTGTTGTTTACTTATTTTGAGTCCGTACTGCTTTTCAAAGTAGAAGTAGGTACGTGCTATATCACCACGAATTTCAGGCGCTGGCTCAAAAACCTTTGCTTTAAAGTTAACTTCAGCATCACATTGACCATAAACACGTTGCTCACCTTCAATCATACTGAACTTATAATTTGAACGATCTCCATTGACCTCGCCGATTGCAGGCACGAGGTTATGTAAATCACCTTCCATAGCCTTAAATTTTGGGTTTTTCTTACATGCTTTTCGGCCACCATCTTGCCAACATTGTAGTTGATGCCCAAATTCCCAAGCTGGGACAACGTGTTCCCATTCTATACGTTGTGCCCGTTTATTGACTTTGCCTTTTTTGGTGAGTTCATTTCGTGGCTTATAACCGCAATTGGAGGTGTTTGGTTTCAATTTTTTATTGCTTTGCCATTCAATGTTGCAGCCACAATAAAAGGTCGTGGGGGAGCCTTTATAGAGATTTTTGAGCATTATTTTTGCTTGACTAAAACTTTGTCCCGGCCAAGCGCCATCACCACTTGCCGCATGTGTCTCAATACATAATATCGTGAGTAGTACGAGGCTAAATTTTTTCACAGGTTTTCCTTATCGAATATATTGCTTGCCAGACCAAGAAAATGTAACACTCTTATACGGAAAAGGGGAGCGAAACTCCCATAATTTAGCGACTCTGATCTAGGCAAAGTCCCCCAATTACAAAGCAAGCAATCATGGAGCAAACCTTAGTACAAACAGTTTGCAAGTCCGTTTCGAACCCATCAAATGGGTTTAGGCCAATGGCGTTGTAAAATAAGTCATATGTAATTAATAAAGCCACAGTCAATAACACAAAGCCAATGACCATGCACCAAGATTTAAAAGACATAGTTATCTCCTGAAAATTTTAAATGTTATGTAGATTGTTCAGTTGAATGCACACTTAGGTGCTTGAAGGCAGCCTATAAAACTAAGCGCCTGTCTTTTTGAAATGCACGATGACTAATGTCTCGTTAATATTGAATATAAGCCAATAACTGATTGTTATGTTGCGACCACAACTTAGTTGGGTGACTTAAGTCGCAAATTTAAACTAGCAGTTGGCGTCTTTTAAAGCAACTCATTTTAGCACTTTATAACCGGTATATCAGGCCACCGAGTTGTATAGCGAGGGGATAAAAATTCACGACGCATATGCCAAGTGCTTGTTTGCAGCTCCGAACCAATGCGCATGGCGGTTGAGCCATATCGATTATTTACCTCATCCATGCACTTCATCAGCTCGGGCTTATCTTGTGACTGGTTAAACATATCTGTCTGCTGAAATACATCATCTTCCAGCTCAATTGCCCCTACGCCAGATTTATAATATCTCACACCAGGTTGATAAATTTGGCTAAATACACTTTCTACAGCGTTAGCAAAGACGGTTACATCATTTGAGGAAACCGGGAAGCCTTGTATGAAGGATTTCTTAAAATAGTGATCTTCAAACGGGGAGCTATGAGCAAAAACGATAATGCGTTTAGCCAATGATTGTTGCTGGCGGAGTTTTTTGGTCACTATCGAACAGTGTGTTATTAAAGAAGCTTTGAGCGCTTCAGGCGTTGTCACGCGCTCGCCAAAGCTCCGGGTACTAAATATCTCTTTTTTGCGTTGCTTTACTTCATCCCACGATAAGCACTCAATGCCGTTCAGTTCTGATACGGTGCGTTCGAGTACAACACTAAATTGTCGGCGCATATGTTTAGGGCTTTGCTTTGCTAAGTCTAATGCTGATTCAATCCCCAACAGATTAAGCTTTTTAGTCAAGCATCGGCCCACACCCCAAACGTCACCCACACCCATTTGTGCCAGTATTGCTCTACGCGATTGCTCATTGTCAATTACCGCAACACCAGTAGCATCAGGGAATTTTTTAGCTGCATGATTCGCTGCTTTAGCGAGAGTAGGTGTAGGGCCAAACCCAACACCTACGGGAAGTTTAGTCTTACGCCATACCGCTCGTCTTATTGAATGGCCATATTCATACCATGAGTCAACAATATCTCCATAGCCGTCAAACTTTAGAAATGATTCATCGATTGAATATATGTAGTGGCGATCACTAAATTGATTTATGACGCTCATCATTTTGTCAGATAGATCTGCGTATAGTTCATAATTAGATGAGCGAACGACCACGCCGTGTTGTTCAAGTGCGTCCTTCAGTTTGAAGTAAGGCTGAAATTTAGGAACCCCAAGCGCTTTGGCTTCAGGTGATACTGCGACGATGCAGCCATCGTTATTTGACAGTACAATAACGGGCTTTTTGCGTATAGATGGGTCAAAGACTTTTTCTGCAGAGGCATAGAAAGAAGTTGCATCTACTAACGCATACATTTGAAAAGCTCAACATTGTTTCTGTGCATTCTTACAGAGCCGATGACAACCCCCTCTAACTGAAACTGGTCGCAGTCACTAATTCTAACTGAAGTATACATAGGAGAGGCGGACCGTAAGATTCTATGTTCAATATCGAGCAACTTGCACACAAACTCATTGTTGTAGTTTGCTACGATCACATCATTTTGTTGTGGAGATACAGCTCTATCAACAACAAGCAAATCACCATCAAAAATACCCACTCCCTGCATTGAATCACCTGAGGCTAAACCAATAAATGTTGCATTGGGGTGCTGAACCAGCAATTGATCTAAAGACAGTCCTAGTTCTCTGTACTCGGCTGCGGGAGACTCAAATCCTGTTATGCCCGCTTGTGCCTTTATGGGTATTACTTTCATAAATCACCTATACTGTATATATAAACAGTATATATTTTAAATGAGAGTTGAGACAAGATTTTTTGATAGCAGATATTGCAAAATGAGAAATTTGAGAACAATAAAATGGAGTGAAAAGGATAGATACAACTCAGAACGATGAGGAATTAAACTACTGTATAATGGTACGTTGCTGGTACGTTGGTGGTACGGGGTACAAAAATTAAGAGTTGAAAAAGTGTTGTAACTTATTGATTAGGGTAAGGAAAAGCTGGTCGGCATAGCAGGATTTGAACCTGCGACCCCTGACACCCCATGACAGTGCGCTACCAAGCTGCGCTATATGCCGACTTGGTGACTACTATACGGATTTTTTTTTGAAAGGCAATAAGTGGTTGGTTTGTTTGGACATTAAATGAACTTAAGTGCGTATTTTTGTATTCGTTTTCATTAACGTTGGGTCGTATAAGAAGAAAGCGCACTAAATATAAGCATTAGTGCGCTGTATTGGTTTACTTAGTCCAAATACCTTTTGGTAGTGTTTTTTCTACTTCAGGGTTGGTACTCGGATCAAACTCGGGGGTTACTCCAGCTTTAAGCTGCTTTTTATAATCGGCAGCAAGCCACAGCACAACCTTGCGAAGCATAAAGAGTGCAACCACGTTAACTACAGCCATTAACCCCATTGAAATGTCGGCGAGGGTCCAAACTAATCCGAGTTCACTTACTGCACCAAACATGACCATACCTAATACACAAGCTCTAAACACCATCATTCCTTTCTTTGAATGATGATCTAAAAACAGCAGATTGGTTTCTGCGTAACTGTAGTTGGCAACAATAGAAGTAAAAGCAAAAAATAAAATAGCGACTGCAACGAAAGTTGCACCCCATTCACCTACATGGTGAACCAACGCAGATTGCGTTAACTCAATGCCGGTCAGGCCAGAGTTTGGCTCAAGCTGACCAGATAAAAGGATAAGCGAAGCTGTCGCGGTACAGATCACTATAGTGTCTACAAATACACCTAGCATTTGCACATAACCTTGCGATGCAGGATGGTTCGGATTTGGTGTTGCACTTGCTGCTGCGTTTGCAGCGCTACCCATACCGGCTTCATTTGAGAATAGGCCGCGTTTAATTCCTTGAAGCATAGCTTGCATTACCGCGTAGCCAATAGCACCAGCGCCAGCTTGTTCGATACCCATTGCACTTTTTACTATTAACATGAATATATCAGGCAGCTGCGCAAAGTTTACAGCACAGACGTACAGCGCCAGCATAAGATAAGCAACGGCCATAAAAGGAACGACGAGCTCGGCAAAGCGTGCAATAGTCTTTAAACCACCAAAGATGATAACCCCTGCCGCTGCCGCTAACGCAATACCCATAATATGCTTGGGCACATCGAAGGCAACTTCAAATGCTGCAGCAATGGAGTTTGCTTGCACTGCATTAAAGACAAAACCAAATGCGAGAATAAGACAAAGGGAGAACAACACACCCATCCACTTACGTTTTAAACCCAACTCCATATAATAAGCAGGTCCACCACGGAAATTTCCGTCATCATCTTTTGTCTTATATAACTGCGCTAAGCAACTTTCAGCAAAACTGGTCGCCATACCAATTAAGGCGATAAGCCACATCCATAATATAGCACCCGGACCACCTAGATAGAGCGCGACACCAACACCTGCCATATTACCGGTACCGACGCGAGCGGCTAATGATGTACAAAATGCCTGGAAAGAAGAGATACCATCTTCAGCGCCCTCACGGCTTTGCATCATTACCTTCACCATATACGGGAATTGGGTGAATTGAATAAAACCGAGTCTAACAGTGAAAAACACACCAGCAGCTATTAATAGATAGATAAGTAGATGGCCCCACAATAGACCACTTATCGAGTTTAAGATATCAGCCATATATTTAGCCTTTTCCTGAGAACGAGTAAATAATGGGGCGGTAATCTACCACAAAGAACAACAAAAACTGAAATTAGTGCATGTTATCCACAGAAAATGTGGATAAGCTGTTAGGGTTTTGTGGGTCAAAACGTGTTTGAAAAATAAATAGAAAAACTTCAAAAAAAGGGTTGCACTTAAATCGGATCTCCCTATAATGCGCATCCACCGACACGGGGAGCAACGCTGAAAAGCAACGAGCCAACGAGTCGGGAGTCAAATAAAACTTGAGTTTGAATACTTCGAAAGAAAATCAAAATTAAGTGTTGACAACAAATGGGAAATGCTTAGAATGCACAACCCTCAGCGCTAACGGCGCAGCGATGATAAGTCATCGTACCGGGTAACCGGAACTGTTCTTTAACAATATGAAGCAATCATCTGTGTGGGCACTCGTACAGATTGAGTTCTAACAGCAGAGTCTAGTTCGCTAGATGACGCAAACAAATTTAGAGTCTCAATTGAACTGAGTGACCAACAGAATAAACATAGTTTATTCAGCACAGTCAATTCGAT
>NZ_JABWPQ010000050.1:0-4298 GCF_013366255.1 Pseudoalteromonas sp. McH1-7
TGCATACAGCCACAAAGAAAAAAAGCCATCAATTTCTATTGATGAACTGATGGCTTAAACCGATCTCGGGTTAATTAGTTATATATTGCGTGTTGGTTATGTCACTGCAAACTTGATAATAAACAAAAAGGTCAATATCCAGACACTGATACTTATTTCATTGGCTTTATTACACATCAATTTTACCGCTGTATAGGAAATAAAGCCCAATGCGATGCCATGAGCAATAGAAAACGTCAGCGGCGTCATTAACAACACGACACTCACAGGTATAGCATCACTCATTTCATCCCAGTTAATCAGCTTTAAGTTTTGCAGCATCAAGACAGAAACATACAATATTGCCCCGGCAGTCGCATAAGCAGGAACCATTTGAGCTAAAGGCGCAAAAAACATCATTAACAAAAAGCATAAACCAACAACAACGGCAGTTAAGCCTGTACGCCCGCCTACTGAGACTCCCGAGACCGACTCAATATACGATGTTGTCGTTGACGTACCAAGAACCGAGCCGGCTATTGTTGCCGTGCTATCGGCAGAAAGCGCTCGACCTAAACGCGGCATTCTGCCATGTTCATCAGACAACCCCGCTTTTTGAGTAACTGCCACAAGTGTGCCACTAGTATCAAATAAATCTACGAATAAGAATGCAAAAACAACACTTAGCATTGAGAGCTCAAAAATTCCGCTTAACTCTAACTGCATATAAGTGGGCGCTATACTTGGTGGTATATCTACGACTCCATGGTAGTCAACCAAGCCCATCCACCATGCAATAACGGTTACTAGCAAAATGCTAATCAAAACGCCGCTTTTAACTTCGCGATACATCAACGCTGCGATAACAAAGAAACTCGCAATGGCTAATAAAGGTCCAGGAGAGGTAATATCACCAAGTTGCACTAAGGTGGCAGGACTGGCCACAATAATTTGCGCATTTTTAAGCGCTATCAAGGCCAAAAATGCGCCAATACCAGCTGCAATCGCGCGTTTTAAAACGAGAGGTATTGCTTGAATTACCCATTCTCTTATTTTGAATATACTCAATAACAAAAAAAGGCAGCCAGACATGAAAACGGCACCTAAGGCACTTTGCCACGTGTATCCCATGCCAAGTACTACACCATAAGTGAAAAAAGCATTTAACCCCATACCTGGCGCTAATGCCAATGGGTAATTAGCCCATAACCCCATGATAAAGCAACCAATTGCAGCTGCGATACAAGTTGCCACAAAAGCAGCGCCATGATCCATACCTGCTTCTGCAAGCATTGCTGGGTTAACAAAGACAATATAAACCATGGTGACAAATGTCGTTAAGCCTGCGATCACCTCCGTTTTTACATTGGTGTGCATGGCTTGTAGTGAAAATAAGCGTTCGAGCATAAGTATAATTTACGGTTTAGAGGAACAAGTGGTTGGATTTTAACACGAATCACTTTAAAACTCGGACAAATTAGTTAAAATTCAGCTACACTCTGCTTATAAATATTATTGCGAATATAGATATGGATCAAAACAGCACTGATAACTCAGCAAATCATGATTTAGAGCAGCAGCTGCTGAATGTGCTTGAATTTGTCACTTCACCATTAACAGCAGATGCAAAATTTCCAGATACCCTTGATAATGCACAAGCGCTGAAGAAAGGTTTATATTATTTAAAAGAAAAGTCCTTTCCACTTGCAGCAAAGTGGCTACGTTTAGCAGCCATGTCGGGAGAATTAAAAGCACAGTTCTTTTTGGGATTACTATTTATGAAAGGTCAAGGCGTTCCACCTAGTCCGTTTCATGCAGCAGCATGGCTTACTCTGGCAAGTAGCCAAGGTCATAAAGGGGCTGAGCAAGTACTACAGGATGTGAGAAGGTTTCTGACAACTAAACGCTATCGCGATGCCCAATGTTACGCGGCAACGCTTTACGAACAAATTCATCAACTTCAGCATATAAGCCGCTAGCTATTGCAAACGAACTCACTGACTCACGCGCCACAGTGACGGTTTCAAATGCGTCATACTAAGAAACAGTCACTGCAAAATATCTAACACTTTAACCTATGTTGTCTGTCGTACACCCACCGTTATTACACGTCCGTAGAAACAATTTGACTGACTTAATTGATATTTTGGCATCCACAAACATTAGCAATGTAAAACACAATAGACTTATTATATCTTTATTTTCAGATGGTTAATACTTCAACAGCTGAAACAAGAGAGTCAATTAAGAGTTATTTAAAAACTATAAGTTACCTCTTTGCATATCCAAACCACTGATTATTGAAATAATCTAAGGTTAAATAAAAAAGCTTGCGTTCGACGCATTGAACTTGGTGCTGCCTGGGTAGAGTTGTCTAAAAAATTCACAATTGTTCTTGCATTAAACAACTGTATAAACTACTGTATACATATACTGTATAAATAGCCAGTGAGTTAACTATGTTACGTACCGACGCATCTCTCATCGCAACACCTACTACGTACAATGCAGCAAATCGCATAAATGAAGTGTGGGTAGAAGATGAAATTACCGCAAGTCTTGCGCTACTAAAAGTCTTACATACATGCCAAAACAAGCATGCTTGGACATTGCTCATCGCTCCGGACAACGTACCTAACAAATCTTTACTAGAGAGTGGTTCTGTTGATACGAGTAAGCTACTAGTGATTAGGAAAAAACATATTTATGACCTTGAGTACGTGCTTAAAAGTGCTATCAGCAACGGAAACTTTGCGTCGGTCGTATTGTGGAAAGACTTTTCATCAGCGAAGGCAATCAAAGAGATGCAGCTTCCGGCTTCTGATGTCATAATCCATTGTTTTCAAGGTATGTAAAACGCTACAATAGCGAGACATAACCTCAGATAAAATGTCACTATGTTTTGCTATTGCAACTCTTCTACTTCATATTCACAATGTTGTGAACCCTATATAACTGGTGTAAAAACCGCAGAAACACCTCAAAAATTAATGCGCTCTCGCTACAGTGCGTATTGTGTTAAAGATGCAGATTACATCCATAATACATATAGTTCCGCAAAACGGCCTGATAATAGTGTTGGAGATATTGCTGCTTTTGCAGACTATGCCAAGTTCATCAAACTTGAGGTGCTCGAAGAAATAGCAAATGAACCATCGGGAGTTGTTGAGTTCAAAGCATATTATATTGCTGAAAATTGTCTCTATACCTTACATGAAAGGTCAAACTTTATCGTTGAACAAGGAGCATGGAAATACGTTGACGGTGAGCTTTATGACACACCAGTTACTAAAGTTGGGAGGAATGACCTTTGTCCGTGTGGTAGTAATAAGAAGTACAAAAAGTGCCATGCCACTTGAGCAATCTCAGCCCCGCGTATTTGCCTCAGCTTGCCATAACCCTATAATGATGAGTCTTATTGCATGCTCAAGCTGACCTATTTGAGTTAAAAATAGTGGACGCACACCAATTGTCTTAATCAAGAAAGCTATTTTAAAGTAAGGAAATATTGTCGATAACTAGGCTATTTTATTGGTATTGATGCTGGTGCGGTAAAATAAGGGCAAAATGTACAAGGTGGTGTGAACAGATCCGCGAGATTTCACAGAGCTTAGGCACTAGTACGCAGCATTTCTTGCATTCCCCCCGCTGCGACCTGATCATAAAATGCCGCAGCATCTAGTTGTTTGTCTGCCACAAGCGTGAGCTTACCCAACGATTTAGCAAGCCTATTTTTAGCTGCAGGTTCAAGGTTTTCAACAACTTCCAGTGGAATATGTTTTTTGTCATTTCGCGCTGCAAGAGGCTCGGGGTGTAAGTTTTCTTTCAGCCTGAATGTTGTCATCGCACCAGAAGCAATGAGCTGTGCATTATGCTGCCCAATAAGCATATTGTACTGTTCAGAAGCAAGGGGTTTTTGAGGGCCAATTTCAAATTGCCTTTTTAACGCTGCCTCGGAGCTGTCTTTCTCACTTTGTTCGGATTTTGGTAAATGAAATTGGCTAAAATCTAGTGCGTCTGTTGATAACATAGACAACAGCATTGCAAAGTCAGCTGAACGCGTTTCATGAACACAAACGTTCAACGCTGATCCTAGTTGCGACTCTGAGATTAAAATGCCATCAATTTGCATGTATTCCAACCGATTATTTTACCGTTTAAGAATATATCGACATTTTTCAGAAAAACTTTAGTACTTTTCTTTACTTCGAAAAAAACTTTGTTATTATCACCGCCGTTGTTTAGGAGGGGTTCCCGAGCGGCCAAAGGGATCAGACTGTAAATCTGACGGCTCTGCCTTCGCTGGTTCGAATCCAGCT
>NZ_JABWPQ010000051.1:0-3120 GCF_013366255.1 Pseudoalteromonas sp. McH1-7
TTGCTCTTTAAAAATTTGGAAAAGCTGAAAAATTAAATTCTGATAGATAACGTAAAGTTATTTATCGAGTTTTCGAAAGAAAATGCCGATTAATCATTTATTTGATTAATTAGCGTCTACTTTAGTATTCAATATTAACTTCTGGCGAAGTTAAACTGTCTTTAGCAGTACAACTTAAAACTATTTTGGGTTGTATGGTTAAGTGACTAAGCGTACACGGTGGATGCCTTGGCAGTTGGAGGCGATGAAGGACGTACTAACTTGCGATAAGCCTAGTCAAGCCAGTAAGAGGCGCTTGAGACTAGGATTTCCGAATGGGGAAACCCACCTGCTTGCAGGTATCGTTAACTGAATACATAGGTTAACGAGGCGAACGCGGAGAACTGAAACATCTAAGTACCCGTAGGAAAAGAAATCAACCGAGATTCCGAAAGTAGCGGCGAGCGAAATCGGAGCAGCCCTTAAGCTTTAGTGTAGTTAGTGGAACATGTTGGAAAGCATGACGAAACAGGGTGATAGTCCCGTACACGACAACTTATCAAAAGTGAAATCGAGTAGGTCGGAGCACGTGAAACTTTGACTGAATATGGGGGGACCATCCTCCAAGGCTAAATACTCCCAACTGACCGATAGTGAACCAGTACCGTGAGGGAAAGGCGAAAAGAACCCCTGTGAGGGGAGTGAAATAGAACCTGAAACCGTGTACGTACAAGCAGTAGGAGCCTACTTGTTGGGTGACTGCGTACCTTTTGTATAATGGGTCAGCGACTTATATTCTGTAGCGAGGTTAACCATTTAGGGGAGCCGTAGCGAAAGCGAGTCTTAACTGGGCGCTTAAGTTGCAGGGTATAGACCCGAAACCCGGTGATCTAGCCATGGGCAGGTTGAAGGTCAGGTAACACTGACTGGAGGACCGAACCCACTAACGTTGAAAAGTTAGGGGATGACCTGTGGCTAGGAGTGAAAGGCTAATCAAACCGGGAGATAGCTGGTTCTCCCCGAAATCTATTTAGGTAGAGCCTCGGACGAATACTTACGGGGGTAGAGCACTGTTAAGGCTAGGGGGTCATCCCGACTTACCAACCCTTTGCAAACTCCGAATACCGTAAAGTACTATCCGGGAGACACACGGCGGGTGCTAACGTCCGTCGTGGAGAGGGAAACAACCCAGACCGTCAGCTAAGGTCCCAAAGTGTATGTTAAGTGGGAAACGATGTGGGAAGGCTAAAACAGCTAGGAGGTTGGCTTAGAAGCAGCCACCCTTTAAAGAAAGCGTAATAGCTCACTAGTCGAGTCGGCCTGCGCGGAAGATGTAACGGGGCTAAACATACCACCGAAGCTACGGCTGCGTACGTAAGTATGCGGGGTAGGGGAGCGTTCTGTAAGTGGCTGAAGGTGTGCCGGGAGGCATGCTGGACATATCAGAAGTGCGAATGCTGACATGAGTAACGATAATGCGGGTGAAAAACCCGCACGCCGGAAGACCAAGGGTTCCTATCCCATGTTAATCAGGGTAGGGTGAGTCGACCCCTAAGGCGAGGCTGAAGAGCGTAGTCGATGGGAAACGGGTTAATATTCCCGTACTTGGTATGAATGCGATGGGGGGACGGAGCAGGCTAGGCAAGCATGGCGTTGGTTGTCCATGTGAAAGGCTGTAGGCTGGCGACTTAGGAAAATCCGGGTTGCTAAGGCTGAGAGTCGAGACGAGCCACTACGGTGGTGAAGTTGTTGATGCCCTACTTCCAGGAAAAGCCTCTAAGCTTCAGTTCATACTGAATCGTACCCTAAACCGACACAGGTGGTCAGGTAGAGAATACTAAGGCGCTTGAGAGAACTCGGGTGAAGGAACTAGGCAAAATTGTACCGTAACTTCGGGAGAAGGTACGCTCTTACTTGTGAAGACTTCGCGTCGTAAGCAGGCGAGAGCCGCAGTGACCAGGTGGCTGGGACTGTTTATTAAAAACACAGCACTGTGCAAAATCGTAAGATGACGTATACGGTGTGACACCTGCCCGGTGCCGGAAGGTTAATTGATGGGGTTAGCTTAGGCGAAGCTCTTGATCGAAGCCCCGGTAAACGGCGGCCGTAACTATAACGGTCCTAAGGTAGCGAAATTCCTTGTCGGGTAAGTTCCGACCTGCACGAATGGTGTAACCATGGCCACGCTGTCTCCACCCGAGACTCAGTGAAATTGAAATCGCAGTGAAGATGCTGTGTACCCGCGGCTAGACGGAAAGACCCCGTGAACCTTTACTACAGCTTGGCACTGAACATTGACCCTACATGTGTAGGATAGGTGGGAGGCTTTGAAGCGCAGACGCTAGTTTGTGTGGAGCCGACCTTGAAATACCACCCTTGTAGTGTTGATGTTCTAACTTAGGCCCCTGAATCGGGGTTGAGGACAGTGCCTGGTGGGTAGTTTGACTGGGGCGGTCTCCTCCCAAAGAGTAACGGAGGAGCACGAAGGTTTGCTAAGTACGGTCGGACATCGTACGGTTAGTGTAATGGTAGAAGCAAGCTTAACTGCGAGACAGACACGTCGAGCAGGTACGAAAGTAGGTCATAGTGATCCGGTGGTTCTGAATGGAAGGGCCATCGCTCAACGGATAAAAGGTACTCCGGGGATAACAGGCTGATACCGCCCAAGAGTTCATATCGACGGCGGTGTTTGGCACCTCGATGTCGGCTCATCACATCCTGGGGCTGAAGTCGGTCCCAAGGGTATGGCTGTTCGCCATTTAAAGTGGTACGCGAGCTGGGTTTAGAACGTCGTGAGACAGTTCGGTCCCTATCTGCCGTGGGCGTTTGAGAATTGAGAGGGGCTGCTCCTAGTACGAGAGGACCGGAGTGGACGAACCGCTGGTGTTCGGGTTGTGATGCCAATTGCATTGCCCGGTAGCTACGTTCGGAATCGATAACCGCTGAAAGCATCTAAGCGGGAAGCGAGCCTCGAGATGAGTTCTCACTTTGACTTAGAGTCAACTGAAGGGCCGTTGAAGACTACAACGTTGATAGGCGAGATGTGGAAGTGCTGTGAGGCATTAAGCTAACTCGTACTAATTACCCGTGAGGCTTAACCATACAACGCCAAAGTGGTTTAGCGACAGAAGTTAATAGACT
>NZ_JABWPQ010000052.1:0-2595 GCF_013366255.1 Pseudoalteromonas sp. McH1-7
AAGATTATAAATTGTCGTTTGATTTTCATGTTTGAATACTAACTCTTTAACACCATCACCATCAAAGTCTATTGATGCTGTTAATCCTGTCTTGTAGTTAGGCTCAGCAACCAGTGAAATGCTATATTTAGCCACGTCACTATTAAAGTCTTTGATTTCGAATGGTTTTGATATATTGGCAGAATAATGTCCTTCTTGGTGGAGGTATTCAGGACTACCATCACCATCAATATCTCCCAAAAATTCGAAACTGCCAATAATGGGCTCTTTGATGTGATTAGATCCATCCATGTTCAATATATAGCTCTTTCTGTTGCTAAGGCCCCAATCATAGAGCTGATACACTACTTTATCGTTGCTATTTTTAGCAAAAGGAATTACTGACACCTTTTCAAGTGTTGTTGCTGTAAAATAGTCGATATTCTTTGCGACTTCTTTTGACCATGATTCATTTTGAGTAAATGGGGATATATTTTTCAATGTTGCACTAGTGACTTTGTTGAAGCTTGGCTCCCATTTTGTAAATCTGATAGCAGCTAGCGTCTTATGTTCATCAATAATTCTTAGTTTGTTGTCTTGCTTTGCTAAATAGGCATTACCATTGAATCCCAGCTCAGTTACATCACCAAATGTTATTTCCTTGACATCGAGCTTCTTCGTGCTTTTTATTTTTTCTTTTCGCTCATCACCGTACAAGTCTAGATATTCATAAATGTAATTATATGTATCTGGTTGGTAGTCTGCGTTTTGTCTAGTTATGTTTTTGCCAATGATCTCGCTTTCTCTCGTGAGATAGTCATAATAAATGATGTTTGAAACAGTGATACCGTCAGAATTAAAGCTAATTGTTCCAAAAACTTGGTTTAGCTCATCGTTGAACATTGATGACCAACCATATTTTGAGTCGCGTGTTTCCTGCTTACAACTTTCTAGAGAATTCCCTACAGGCCAAATAACACTGCCGTTTTTTACGTCGATAGTACAGCCTTCACTAACTACTTCATCTGTTCCATCATCGTTTATATCTTTAGTAAATAAATAGGTGCCTGTTACCGCAAGCGTACCAATCAGGTTCATTTCATTATTTTGAATTTGGTAGATTTCGCCGTCCCATGTCAGCATTTCATTGAACAGACGGTTGGTAAATTTTCCAACAACAAAGTCAGAGTTTGGTAAGTTGTAGTGCGCTTTGGTTTTTAGCGTATGCATATCAAGTGTAGACATACTGTTTTCATTTATCAGCATGATTTCGACGTTACCATCGTTATCTATGTCTTTAAATTTAACGATATCAGCGGTTACATTTGGGAGCACTTTTACATATTTTCTGGCAGTTAAATTTAGAAGGTGTACGTTACTTTTATCACTAATAACAACTGCATAGTGATTGTCCGATCTTTGATCGTAATAAATTCCAAACTCGCTAATTAACTCATCTTCGCTCTCGAGCTTCACTGAGTCAGTCACTGTTGTTTTTACAAGTTTATCATTACGGTTGATTTCAATAATTGCTAGTGTTTTATGATCACTGTTAATCTTCCCAACTATATCTTTATTCGAGTCATTACCAATATCAACAACGTTTATATAACCGATCTGGTTAATACTCGAGTAATGCTTAACTTTCTCTACGTGCGCGAATGATGATTGCGTCATTATTAATATAGTGAGAAGTGCTGTTGTAGAAAATTTCATGTTATTCCTTCTAGGTTTTCTACTATTTATAATGAAATTTTATTTAAAATCCAAATAGAATATAAAATAAACTAACATAATTTTCTTATCATGAATAACCAGAGAGATCGGATATTACCCTTGGATCAAGTAAATTGATCCAAGGGTAAAAACTGATTATTACAATGTTGAATTGGGAGCAGTAACGCAGACTCTCACTTTGCGGAAGAACCCTACCAGCATCAGCAGAGAGAGCAGGTAGATAGGCATGCTTCCGCCACTTTTGCTCTTTGGTTCAGTGACCCCTGACTCTTTATCTGTATTGTCTTTGTTGACGCCAGCTTTTGTCGTGTTGACGTTAAGGATAACATTGCTTGGCTCTGAATAACTCATGCCATCAAACACTCGATACTGAAAGTTTACTTCATAAGTAGCATCATTTTCTGGGGTGTAAGACATCAGCCCCGTATTACTATTTATCTCGACCGCACCTTTATCTGGTTGTGAGAGCAATTCGTAAGTAAGTGGGTCTGAATCAGCATCCTTAGCCAAAAGCGGAATGTCAGCCACTCCAGATTGATTGACCTCGAATTCGACTGGTGGTGCCTGCGGCGTCGTATTCGTATGGTTTACAGTGATGACTTTCTCAATGTATAGACCATGCTCATTACTCACATTCACGCTAAGCATTGCAGGCTCTAACGTTGAAGTCGACGGTGTATATGTAAATTCCCCCGTTGCTGTATTACTGAAGACAAACTCACCTGAAGTAGGTGCGCTAGTCACTCCGAACTGAAGAACAGTATTTTCGTCTATGCCTGATAATGACAATGTGCCATTAAGCGGAGTACGCCAGTGGGCAGAAAGTGAACTAGATTCAATAAGAAGTGGAGTTCCTTCAATATTAATAGAGACTAAGAC
>NZ_JABWPQ010000053.1:0-1904 GCF_013366255.1 Pseudoalteromonas sp. McH1-7
AGAAACACAGATAAGTTCCCTCTGTCTTTTGCCCAGCAGCGGCTATGGTTTATTGATAGTTTGCAAGGTAGCACTCCAGAGTACAATATGCCGATGGTATTTGAGCTGTCAGGCACGATTAGTCTGACGAGTATTCAGCGAGCCTTTCGTGAAATTATCGCGCGTCATGAAGTCTTAAGAACCGTCTATGAAGAGCATGATGGTGAAGCATATCAAAAGATAAAAACAATATCTGAAGTCGAGTTTGCGATTCAGCAAAAAGACATCAGTGAACTCGATGAGCAAGATAAAGAAACCGCACTTAAAGCATATGTGCGTGAGGAAGTAGGGAGACCGTTTAATCTATCCACAGAAGTGATGTTACGGGTAAGCTTTATAAAGACCGCAGAAACATCAGGCGTACTGTTACTTAATCTGCACCACATAGCGTCAGACGGATGGTCAATGGAAATCCTGATGAAGGAGTTCTTTGCACTGTATCATGCGCAAGAAGCAGGTGAAGCTAGCCCCTTACCAGAACTCGCGGTGCAGTATGCTGATTATGCTCATTGGCAGCGTCACTATTTGGCACAAGAGCAGCTTGAGGGTCAGTTGGATTATTGGGAGCAGCAACTTGAAGGGTTACCTGCACTCCATAGTTTGCCATTAGATAAAGCAAGGCCAGCACAAAAGCAATATCAGGGTGCGCGAGTTACAGGAGTCTTACCCAAAGAGTTGGCGCAAGCACTTCTGAAGATGGCGCAGCAATTCAAAATCACTCCGTTTATGTTATTGCATGGCGCCTTATCGTTACTCCTGTCGAGGCATGGAAACAGTAAGGATGTGGTCATAGGCACACCAATAGCGAATCGGGAGCAGCGAGAGCTGGCACCATTGATAGGGTTCTTCGTCAACACCTTAGTGCTAAGAGCGGATACTGGTCATAATACAGTAGGTGAGTATTTAGCACACATAAGACAAGTTAATCTAGATGCACAAGCAAATCAGTCAGCGCCCTTTGAGCAAATAGTCGAGCGTTTGAAAGTGCCACGCAGTGGCTCACACAGCCCACTATTTCAAATCATGATGACGACCAATAGTGACTATGGTTTATCGAGTGATGCGGATAAAGCAGGGTTTAAGCTACCAGGTGTGACGGTTAAGCCGTACAGTGGTGACAGTGTACAGGCGAAATTTGATTTGGATGTCGATATTCAAATTAATGAGCAAGGTGTTACCGTGCACTGGAATTATGATGTTAGCCTGTTCGACAAAGGACATATTGCCCAGCTGAATGCGCACTTTGAGCGGCTACTGACAGGGTTGAGTGAAGCCAGTGCACAAACCGCAGTGAGTAGCTTGCCATTGTTATCGAAAGAAGAAGAGCACAAGCTGCTGTATACACTGAACGACACAGCAGTAGAGTATGATAAGTCGGCTTGTATTCATACGTTGTTTGAGCGTCAAGTGGACTTAGTGCCAGAGCAAGTTGCGGTTGCATTTGCAGATGACGTTTTACAATACAAGACATTGGATGAGAAGGCGAATCAGCTAGCACATTACCTGCGCGCAGAGCATGGGATAGGGCCAGATAGCTTAGTGGGTGTGTGCGCAGATAGGTCACTGGAGATGGTGATAGCGGTTTTAGGGATCTTAAAAGCAGGAGGTGCTTATGTGCCACTAGACCCGAGTTATCCGCGTAGCCGCTTAGAATATATGATAGCAGATGCGTCATTATCGGTGGTAGTGAGCCATGGAGAGACGGCAGAAGCATTAGCGAGTTTTACCAAAACGCAAGTTAGGTTAGATGGATTTGCCTTAGGGGAGCCGCATCTGTGTGATGCGTATCCACGTACTCGGCCACAAGAGGTTGGTGTGAGCGCATCACATCTGGCGTATGTGATTTATACCTCAGGCTCGACAGG
>NZ_JABWPQ010000055.1:0-1669 GCF_013366255.1 Pseudoalteromonas sp. McH1-7
CGCATCACATCTGGCGTATGTGATTTATACCTCAGGCTCGACAGGACAGCCAAAAGGCGTGATGATTGAGCATCAAAATACGGTTGCAATGTTGAATTGGGGCAAGCATTTTTATTCAACGGCAGAGTTGCAAACAGTATTAGCGAGTACTTCTTTAAGTTTTGATTTATCTGTTTTTGAATTATTTTTACCGCTAAGTGTTGGCACAAAAGTAAGACTCGTTAAAAATGTTTTAGAAGTAGTGACAGAGCAGTGTGTTCGGGATGTCACCTTACTTAATACAGTTCCTTCAGCTATCTCGGCTTTGCTAGATAATAATACTTATTTAGAGAAAATCCGGGTCATTAATCTTGCGGGAGAAGCATTACACAGTGAGCTTATCAACAAAATATTTGAACAATATACGGCGATTAGCGTTTGTAATCTATATGGCCCATCTGAAGATACGACCTACTCAACCGGGATCAGGTTTAATAATGCGGTACAGTCAACGCCAAGTATTGGCCGTGTGATTTCAAATAGTATTGCGCTGATTTTAAATGAAGATGGCCAGCTATTACCTTACGGCTCTGTAGGAGAGTTATATTTGGGAGGTGATGGTGTCTCTAGAGGATATAGGCACCAAGCCGAGCTAACGGCAGCTAAGTTTGTTAGTAATCCATATTCCACAGTAGGACAGGGAGTTCAGGCTGCTCGACTTTACCGTACAGGAGATTTAGTAAAGTATCTTCCTTGTGGTAATTTAGCGTTTCTTGGTCGAATTGATGATCAGGTGAAGATAAGAGGATTTAGGATAGAGCTTGGGGAAATCGAGTTTGAATTATCTCAACTTGCTGAAATTGACTCATGCCTAGTCATTGCGAAGCAGGTTGGAGAAGATAACCGCTTAATCGCATACCTAAAAGGCCACGATGGTGACATCAATATTGATGAAGTTAAGAAAGCGCTTCGTTTAGCATTACCTGAATATATGGTGCCTAGCTTTTTTGTGGAAGTTGAAGAGTGGCCATTAACACCAAATGGAAAAATCGACAAAAAGCAATTACTAGAAATTGAAGGTGTCGGTTTTAATGAAGAATACGTTGCACCGCAGAGCCAAACTGAGCTGGCACTAGTGGATATTTGTTCTGAATTGTTGGAACTGGAACAAAGTAAAATAAGTATTAAAGCAAACTTTTTTGAACTGGGAGGGCACTCCCTATTAATAATGAAGTTTGTAAGAAAAATTGAGGAAGTCCTAGGGATCACAATCTCAATGAATGCTTTTTTTGATGTGCAGACTCTGCAAGAGCTTGCTTCCCTATGTGAAATTATAGCGGTAAGTCAGTCTATCAACGAGGTAGATGATGTTGCCGAATACGAAGAGTTCGAGTTTTGAGATGAATGCATTAAACCTTATCCAGCAGTTGGCTAGACAAGACATTATTTTGCAAATGACAGAGAATGGATCGTTAACTGCTAAGGCTCCCAAGGGAGCCATCACAGCTGAAATAAGTGATCTTATAAGGCAAAATAAGAGAGAATTTATTGATTGCTTAACGCGCTTAGAGTCACTTCATTCTCAAGTGGAAAGCAATTCGGTCATTCCTGTTGACAGAAACACAGATAAGTTCCCTCTGTCTTTTGCCCAGCAGCGGCTATGGTTTATTGATAGTTTGCAAGGTAGCAC
>NZ_JABWPQ010000056.1:0-1460 GCF_013366255.1 Pseudoalteromonas sp. McH1-7
GGAGTGCTACCTTGCAAACTATCAATAAACCATAGCCGCTGCTGGGCAAAAGACAGAGGGAACTTATCTGTGTTTCTTTCTACTCGAGAGACTAGGTTTGACCCTACATCAACTGCATTTTTTACCAATATAGCGATATCTACGATGGTAGGGCTATCGTAAATTTCCCGCAGTGGTATTTGTACGTTTAGTTTATCTTCTATCTCAGAGCACAGCCTCATCGACAATAATGAATGACCACCTAATTCAAAAAAGTCATCTTCAGTACTGATCAATGCAGGAGGTACACTAAATAGCTCAGACCAGATCTGTACTAGTGCTTTTTCTATATCATCTTTAGCCTCGATAACTGTAGCTACAGTATCCGTATCAAGCGTTGTTGCTGATAACGCCACCTTATCAACCTTGCCATTTGCCGTTCTCGGAAATTCACTCACTACAATCAGCTTGCTTGGGAGCATATGTGCAGGCAATGAGGTTTTTAAGTGTTGCTGGACTTGTTGCTCAACAGCACTGGTGGACTGAACAAGTCCTTCTCTCTGTTTGATATACCCCACAAGATACTTTGATGTGCCGCGTTCAATGATGAGTACGACGCTAGAGTCAACCTCAGAGCAAGAGTTTATTTGTGACTCAATCTCACCAAGCTCGACTCGAAACCCGCGAATTTTCACTTGATCATCGACGCGGCTAATGTAAATAAGTTCACCGTCTGAATTAAATTTAACTAAGTCTCCCGTTTTATATAATCGCTTTGAAGTGTTCCTTTTATTTGGGCAAAAGTATGGATTAGGAATAAAGCTATTTTGTGTCAATGTCGCTTTGTTCAAATAACCTCTGGCCACTCCATCTCCACCAACATATAACTCACCCACAGCACCGTAAGGTAGCAAAGCTTGATCCGCATCTAAAATATAATACTGCATATTGGCAAAAGGAGTACCAATCGTTGCCTGCTTACCCTCCAAGCATCGGCCAATTGAGCTACAGATAGTTATTTCAGTTGGGCCATAGGCATTTAAAAATTCAACACCTACTGATAGCCACTCATTAGCAAGTGAATCAGGGCAATGCTCACCACCTACCATCACTGTGGTTAGACTTTCATATTTTTTAACTTTCAAACATCGCAACATAGAGGGAGTCATAAAGAGGTGGGAGACATCGCCATAATGTACTAACTCTTTTCCATACTCTAACGTTGTCGCTAATCGCAATTTGGCTCCATTTACGAGGCCTAACCACATAACCCAAACGGCAGCATCAAAGGCAACTGATGAACAATGGTAAATAGCCGCACTAGGGGATAATTCCGTGTATTCGAGGGAAGTAATCATATTGTTGTGCAAGCTTTGATGCTCAATCATCACGCCTTTTGGCTGTCCTGTCGAGCCTGAGGTATAAATCACATACGCCAGATGTGATGCGCTCACACCAACCTCTTGTGGCCGAGTACGTGG
>NZ_JABWPQ010000057.1:0-1384 GCF_013366255.1 Pseudoalteromonas sp. McH1-7
ATTAATGGAATGGACTCTCTCCACTCCCCATCGGCGTCATAATGCGCCATATTAGTTTGGGGTAAGTTTTCACATAAACAAAGCAGAGAGAGTCACATGAATAAAGTAACAATAGGTTTAGATATCGCCAAGAACATTTTCCACCTAGTTTGGTTATCTCACTTAGGCAAGGTTCTAAAAAAGAGAAAACTTAAACGTGCAAATATCAAAGAGTACTTTGCTAATTTAGAGCCTTCGATTGTTGTTATGGAAGCTTGTGGCTCAACTAATTACTGGGCACATGCCATAGAAAGTTATGGTCATGAAGTTAAAGTTATCGCACCGCAGTATGTTGTTCCTTACCGAAAAGGTAATAAGAATGACTTTAATGATGCTGAGGCGATAGCTGAAGCATCACAACGTGCGAATATGCGATTCGTACCTGTAAAAAACACTGAGCAGCAAGATATTCAACTTTTGCATCGCATCAGAGAGCGAAGAATAAAATTCAGAACAGCAATAATAAATCAAACACGAGGACTATTAGCTGAGTACGGCATAATTATCGCCCGAGGGGCAAATCAGGTTAGAAAAGCAGTACCTGATATTTTAGAAGATGCAGACAATAAACTAACCGTGTTATCACGCAGACACATAGCGAGTTTGTATGACGAGTTGACCGAGCTGGATAAACAAGTCAATGCTTTGGATAAAGAAATCAGTGAACTTAGCAATACAAAAGAAGTATGCCAAAGGTTAAAAACAATGACAGGAATAGGGGCTATCATAGCAACGGCTTTTTACAGTGCAATAGGGGATGGAAAAGACTTTAAAAATGGTCGTCATGTATCCGCATGGCTTGGTTTAGTTGCTAAACAGCATACAACGGGTGATAACCCTAAGTTAAAAGGGATAAGTAAACGAGGGAATACTTATTTAAGAACACAGCTAATTAATGGCGCAAGAGCAGCCTTAGTAAAAGCTGAAAACAAAACCGATAAAGTGAGTGAATGGGCAAACAATTTACGTAAGCAACTGCCATTTAATAAAGCCGTTGTGGCCTTAGCCAATAAGATGGCAAGAATGGCATGGGCGATGGTTGTAAAGAAAGAAGACTATAAGTTTGCTTAACGCTGATATTCATTGGCAAAACTAAACAAGGTTCACCAGCAAGAATTGCAAAGATAGACATTGACGGGAAACGGTTCAGAGCCGCTCTATTAAAACCTGATAATACCAAGGGCTGTTAGAAGCCGTCGTGATTGATAAGGGAATAGAGGCGGATATCCATCAGGGCTAGAGCGGATAAATCCGCTCATTAAAAAGCCGAATATATGGCAGCAATGAACTTTGAAATTCTATCAATTACTATCTTGTAATCGGAGAGAGTCCATATATGGTATTA
>NZ_JABWPQ010000058.1:0-1249 GCF_013366255.1 Pseudoalteromonas sp. McH1-7
CTATAGGCATTAAAAAAGGCCGCTTTCGCGACCTTTTTTACAGTGTATTGCTACAACCTAAAGCTTATGCTTCGATTGTTGCTACAACACCAGCACCTACTGTACGGCCACCTTCACGGATAGCGAAACGTAGACCTTCGTCCATCGCGATTGGTACGATTAGCTCAACAGTCATCTTGATGTTGTCGCCAGGCATTACCATTTCTACGCCGTCTGGTAGCTGGATGTCACCAGTTACGTCTGTTGTACGGAAGTAGAACTGTGGACGGTAACCTTTGAAGAAAGGAGTGTGACGACCACCTTCATCTTTCGAAAGTACGTATACTTCTGAAGTGAACTTCGTGTGTGGAGTGATTGAACCAGGCTTCGCTAGTACTTGACCACGCTCTACTTCATCACGCTTAGTACCACGTAGTAGTGCACCGATGTTCTCACCCGCACGACCTTCGTCTAGAAGCTTACGGAACATTTCAACACCCGTACAAGTTGTCTTCGTAGTTTCTTTGATACCTACGATTTCAACTTCGTCGTTCACGTTGATGATACCAGCTTCAACACGGCCTGTTACTACTGTACCACGACCCTGGATTGAGAATACGTCTTCGATAGGCATGATGAATGGCTTATCGATGTCACGCTCTGGCTCTGGGATGTAAGAATCTAGTGCTTCTGCAAGCTCAACGATCTTGTCTTCCCACTCTTTCTCACCTTCAAGTGCTTTCAGCGCTGAACCTTGGATTAGAGGTAGGTCATCACCTGGGAAGTCGTACTCAGAAAGTAGTTCACGTACTTCCATCTCTACTAGCTCTAGAAGCTCTTCGTCGTCAACCATGTCACATTTGTTCATGAATACGATGATGTAAGGTACACCAACCTGACGAGAAAGTAGGATGTGCTCACGTGTTTGAGGCATAGGACCGTCAGTAGCTGCAACTACTAGGATCGCGCCGTCCATCTGTGCAGCACCAGTGATCATGTTTTTAACATAGTCAGCGTGTCCTGGACAGTCTACGTGTGCATAGTGACGAGTTGGTGTGTCATACTCAACGTGTGAAGTTGAGATTGTGATACCACGCTCACGCTCTTCTGGAGCGTTATCGATTGATGCGAAGTCTTTTGCTTCACCACCGTATACTTTTGCAAGTACGTTAGTGATTGCTGCAGTTAGAGTTGTTTTACCGTGGTCAACGTGGCCGATTGTACCTACGTTTACGTGCGGTTTTACGCGTTCAAACTTTTCTTTTGCCAT
>NZ_JABWPQ010000059.1:0-1066 GCF_013366255.1 Pseudoalteromonas sp. McH1-7
TTAATCGGTGAGGAGAGATCAACTGCCTGTTGGTGGTACTCTGTAATCGCCAAAAAACAAGAGTAGTTACCATGAGTTACAAGCAGTTGATCGAAGGACAAAGATACCAGATAGAGGCATACTTACGCGAGGGTTTTAGTTACCGGGAAATTGGAAAGCGGCTGAGTGTTAGCCACAGCACGATAAGCCGCGAAGTTCGGCGCAATAGAATTCGGGATAATCATTATCTACCAGAGGTCGCCCACGCTAAGACGATAAAGCGCCGATGTCAGGCAGCGAAGTATAATATTTCAGGGCTGACTGTCACATTCGTAGAGTTCGGGTTGAGTCAAAAATGGAGTCCTGAACAGATCGCAGGCGTGGGTAAAATGATTGGTTACGCTGTTAGCCATGAGTGGATTTACGGTTTTGTGCGGCGTGATAAATTACGTGGTGGCAAGCTGTTTAAGCAGTTGCGCCATGGTCACCGCAAATATCGAAAAGGTAGTCGAGCCAAGCGAGTCATAATTCCGAATCGCGTAGGCATTGAACATCGGCCAGCCATCGTCGATACGAAAAAGCGATTTGGTGACTGGGAAGCTGATACCGTTTTAGGCAAGCAAGGGACAGGCGCGATTGTCAGCCTAGTTGAACGTAAAAGTAAGCTATACCTACTCCGTAAAGTGCCAGCAAAGAGTGCAATTGATGTTAGTCGAGCAATGATAGGAATGCTGTGGCGGTATCGCGGCCAAGTCCGAACCATCACTGCGGACAATGGAAGTGAATTCTGTGATCACGAACGGGTTGCAGAGAAGTTGAAAACAGATATTTACTTCGCTAATCCATACTCATCATGGGAGCGTGGGCTGAATGAAAATTTCAACGGGCTGCTGCGCCAGTACATCAAGAAAGGTACAGATTTACGGACTGTAACGGACAAGCAGATTGCTGATATTGAACGGGCATTAAATGCCAGACCGAGAAAGTGTTTAGGGTATAAACAGCCTGCTGTTGTATTCAATAAATTACGCAAAGTACGTAAAGCAGCTTAATTTAGCGAGTGGTGCACTTCGGAGTTGAATTCGCG